>CANQIG010000100.1 GCA_947623765.1 uncultured Clostridia bacterium
CCCGCCGCCGTCGCGCTCGCGCGGGAGAACATCCAAAAGGCGGGGCTTTCCCGGTGGATCGAGGTCGAGGTCCGGGACGTGCGGGCGTTTCAAAGCGACGCGCCGTACGGCGCCGTGCTGACGAACCCGCCCTACGGGGAACGGCTCCTCGACCGGGAGGCGGCAGCAGAGCTCTACCGGGTCCTCGGGCAGGTCGTCCCGAAGCGGCGCGGCTGGAGCTGCACGGTCATCAGCCCGGAGGAGCGGTTCGAGTCGCTGTTCGGACGGAAAGCGGACAAAAAGCGGAAGCTCTACAACGGGATGATCCGCTGCGACGTATACCAGTATTTCCGCTGGGCGGAAAAAACGGGGGACGGAGGGATGCGCCGTGCGTGAACTCTACATTATGAACCCGAGCGCCGGGAAAAACGGCGCGTCGGGCTTTTCCGAACAGGTCCACGCGTACCACGCGGCGAATGGCGGCGCGTACGCGCTGGAGATAACGAAGTATCCGGGGCACGCCGCGGCGCTCGCGAAGGCGGCCGCCGAAAGCGGCGGGGAGATCCGGATCTGGGCGGTGGGCGGCGACGGCACGCTCTCCGAGGTCTGCGAAGGCGCGGCGGGCCATAAAAACGCCGCCGTCGGCGTGTTCCCGTACGGCTCCGGGAACGATTTCGTCCGCAGCTTCGGCGGGCGGGGACCGTTTCTCGACATCGTTCGGCAGCACGGCGCGCGGGAGCGGACCGTCGACATGATCCGGACCGACTGCGGGCTCGGCGTTGGCATCTGCTCTTTGGGCTTTGACGCGAAGGTCGCCGAGCGGATGACGCGCTACAAGAGCATCCCGGGCGTGTCCGGGTCGCTCGCGTATATCCTCTCACTGGTCTGCAGCCTGTTCGGGCGCATTTCGGACGAGCTCGAGATCGAGCTCGTGAACGAAAGCGGGGAGACGGAGCGGTTCTCCGGCGACTATGTGTTCGCGCTCGCGGGGAACGCGAAGTGGTACGGCGGGGGATTCTGCGGCTCGCCGAATTCCGTCCTCGACGACGGACTGCTCGATTTCGTGCTGATCGAAAAGCCGCCGCTCTGGAAGATCCCGCAGATGATCGGCATATACAAGGCGGGAAAACACCTCGCCGACGCGCGCTTTGCGCCGTATCTCACCTACCGCAGGGGGACGCGGATCGAGATGCGCGGGAAGGGGAGCCTTGTCAGTAACATAGACGGCAACTGCGTGCGCGTGGACGGCGCGGAGCGGTTCGAGATCCTGCCGGGCGCGCTGCGTTTTCTCGTGCCGGAGGGCGCGGCGTTTGGAAAGGAGAACGGCGCTTGAGTTTGTTTCAGAAGGGAACGGTCATCGAGACGGAGCGGCTGACGCTGCGGCGCTGGACCATGCGGGACATGACGGGGTTCCTGCGCTTTTCCGCCGATCCCGCCGTGATGCTCGCGGCGGGGGCGGTCCCGGTGCTCACGGAGGAGCAGGCGCGCACCGCGCTGCGGCGCGCGGTCGACGACCCGTACGTCTTCGCCATCGTCCGAAAGGAAGACGGCGAGATCGTCGGGAAGATCAAATTCCAGGGGGACTACCGGCGCTACCGCGCGAACAGCATCTCGATCGGCTATGAGCAGGCCCGCGTGTACTGGGGGAACGGCTACATGACCGAGGCGCTTCGCGCGATGGTGCGCTATGCGTTCGAGACGCTCGACGTCGACGTGGTGGCGGTGAGCCATTTCCTCGGGAACGAGCGCTCCCGCCGCGTGATCGAGCGCGCGGGGTTTTATTTCGAGGGCATCCTGCCCTGCGCGTTTTCCCGCGCGGACGGCGCGGTGATGGACGACGTCTGCTACTCCATCCTCCGTTCGGAGTATGAGAGCGGACGGATGTCCCCGACGCGGCGTTTGTGAAGACAGGCAAAAAAATTCTGCTTTTTTCTGGATTTTCCTGCAATTTGCACTTGTCAAGGGGAAAACGCGGTGTTACAATAGAGTAGGGACAGTATTTTTGTATCCAAACGGCCCTGCCGGTGCGCCGGCGGGCCGATTTTCGGGAAGCGCCTGCCTTTGGCCGGGGGTTCCTTATCTCGAATGAAAGGAAAGAAGACTTATGGATTTATCCTTTCCGAAGCGGCCGTTCCGCACCCACGGCGGCGCCCATGTACCGCACCGCAAGAACACCGCGGGGATGGAATCGCGCTTCATGCCGCCGCCCGCGACCGTGACCATCGCGATGACGCAGCACATCGGCGCGCCGTGTACGCCCTCGGTGAAGAAGGGGGACAAGGTCTACGTCGGCACGAAGATCGCCGACAGCCCGGCCTACGTCTCCGCGCCGATCCACTCCTCGGTCTCCGGCACGGTGAAGGAGCTGACGAAGATCCTCATGCCCGGCGGGCAGTACGCTGACGCGGTCGTGATCGAATCCGACGGGCAGATGGAGAAGGACCCGTCGATCCGGCCGCCGGAGGAGATCCGGACGAAGGAACAGCTCGTGCAGGCCGCGCACGATTCCGGCCTCGTGGGCCTCGGCGGCGCGGGCTTCCCCGCGCACGTGAAGCTGAATATCCCCGAGGGGAAGAGCATCGACACGCTGATCGTGAACGTCGCGGAGTGCGAGCCGTACCTCACCGCCGACCACCGGGAGGCGCTTGAAAACGGCGAAAACATCCTCCACGGCATCTACAAGATCAAGGAGATCCTCGACGTCCACCGCGTGCTCATCGCGATCGAGGACAATAAGCCCGACGCGATCCAGAAGCTCACCGAGATTGCGGACAACCCCGAGCTCGACCCGAACGACGAAGTGCGCATCCTGCCGCTGCGGGCGAGCTACCCGCAGGGCGCGGAGAAGGTGCTCGTGCAGGCGTGTACCGGGCGGTGTGTGCCCGCGGGCGGGCTCCCGGCGGACGTGGGATGCCTCGTGATGAACATCGCCTCCGTGTCGTTCCTCGCGAGCTACATGAAGAACGGGATGCCCCTCACGATGAAGCGCGTCACCGTCGACGGCAGCGCCGTGAAGGAGCCGCAGAACGTGATCGTGCCGGTCGGCACGAAGATCTCCGATCTGATCGAGTTCTGCGGCGGCCTCAAGGAGGAACCGCACAAGATCATCATGGGCGGGCCGATGATGGGCGTCGCCGTCCCGGATATGGAGGTGCCGGTCCTCAAGCAGAACAACGGCATTCTCGTGTTCGGCGAGAAGGACGCGAAGCTGATGGAGCCGACGGACTGCATCCGCTGCGGGCGGTGCGTCGCCGCGTGCCCGATGCACCTCGTCCCCTCGAAGCTCGAAAAATACGCGCTGCGGCGCGACACCGACGCGCTCGAGGCGCTCGACATCGCCTCCTGCATGGAGTGCGGCTGCTGCGCGTTCACCTGCCCGGCGGGCCGGCGCATCGTGCAGGCGATCCGCCTCGGCAAGGCCGACGTGCGCAAGGCCGCAGCCGCGAAAAAGGCCGCCGCCGAAAAAGCGGAGAAGGAGGAAAAGAAATGAATAAGCTGCTGGTTTCGTCCTCCCCGCATTTCCACGGCCCCGACACCACCCAGAGCCTGATGCTCGACGTGATCATCGCACTGAGCCCGGCGATGGTGGCCTCGGTGATCCTCTTCGGGTTCCGCGCAGCGGTCATCATCCTGACGACGGTCGCCTCGTGCATCCTCAGCGAGTATGTCTGCCGCCGCGTGATGAAGCGCCCGCAGACCGTCGGCGACCTCTCGTGCGTCGTGACGGGCGTGCTGCTCGCGATGAACCTGCCGGTCTCGATCTCGCCGGTCATCGCGGCGTTCGGCGGCGTTGTTGCCATCGTCGTGGTGAAGCAGATGTTCGGCGGCATCGGGCAGAATTTCGTGAACCCGGCGCTGACCGCGCGCATCGTCCTGATGAATTCCTTCCCGGCGAAAATGACGGGCTGGACCGCGCCGTTCGACCACGCCTTCGTCGACGCCGCGACCACCGCGACGCCGCTCGGCCAGCTCAAGGCAGGGCTGTTCGCCTCGGGCGAGGCGGTGAAGCCCTCGTATCTCGATCTCTTTCTCGGGAACACCGGCGGGTGCCTCGGCGAGACCTGCGCGCTCGCGCTGATCCTCGGCGGCGTGTATTTGGTCCTGCGCAGGGTCATCAGCCCGGTGATCCCCGTTACATACCTCGGCACGGTCGCGGTGCTGTCGCTGCTCCTCGGGCGCGACCCGCTCTTTGACCTGCTCTCGGGCGGCCTGATGATCGGCGCGATCTTCATGGCGACCGATTACACGACGAGCCCGATCAATTTCGGCGCGCGTATCGTCTATGCCGCAGGTTGCGGCGTGCTCACGATCCTGATCCGCGCGTTTGCCTCGCTCCCCGAGGGCGTGTCGTATTCCATCGTTTTGATGAACATCCTCGTGCCGCTGATCGAGCGGGCCGTGAAGCCCCGGGCGTTCGGCAAGCCGAAAAAGGGAAAGGCGGGTGCGTGAGATGAAGCTGAACGTGAAAGACATCCTGCGCCCCGCGCTGACGCTGTTTTTGATCTGCCTATTCGTGACGCTGCTCCTCGCCGGGACGAACCTCTTGACGAAGGACCGCATCGCGGAGCAGTCGCGGCTGGAGGCGGAGAACGCCCGCCGCGTCGTGCTGCCGGAGGCGACGGATTTCACCGAGCGCGAGGGCTGCTACGTCGGCTCCGCGAACGGCAGCGAGATCGGCTATGTGTTTGAGACCTCGGGCAAGGGCTACGGCGGCGACGTCCGCGTCATGACGGGCATCGACACCGAGGGGAACATCACCGGCGTCGTCATCCTCGAACACGAGGAGACCCCGGGCCTCGGCGCGAACGCCGAAAAGCCGAGCTTTACCGACCAGTTCAAACAGGCGGCGGGAGACGGGCTGACGCTCGTCAAGAACCGCGCCCCGGACGCAGGCGAGGTGCAGGCGCTGACCGGCGCGTCGTTCACGTCGAACGCGGTGACCGACGCCGTGAACGAGGCCATCGAACAGTATCATGATGTGAAGGGAGGCGCGTGACCGTGGCGAAATCGCTGAAACAGGAATTTACAAAGGGCATCATCAAGGAAAACCCGGTGCTGCGGCTCGTGCTCGGCACCTGCGCGACGCTCGCGGTGACGACCGCCGCCGTGAACGCCATCGGCATGGGCGCGGCGACGACCTTCGTGCTCGTCTGCTCGAACGCCGTGATCTCGGCGATGAAGAACATCATCCCGGATAAGGTCCGCATCCCGGCGTTCATCACGATCATCGCGGGCTTTGTCACGATCGTGCAGATGATCGTGAAGGCGTTCTTCCCGGCGCTCGACAGCGCGCTCGGCGTGTTCCTGCCGCTGATCGTCGTCAACTGCATCATCCTCGGGCGCGCCGAGATGTTCGCGAGCCGCAACCGCGTCGTCCCGAGCATCGTGGACGGCCTTGGGATGGGCGTGGGCTTCACCGCCGCGCTGCTCGCCATGGGCATCATCCGCGAGCTGCTCGGCGCGGGCACGGTGTTCGGCCTGCCGATCCTCTCGAATTTCATGGACCCGATCATCATCTTCCTGCTTCCCCCGGGCGGCTTCTTCGTCTTCGGCATCCTGATCGCCGTCGCCGGGAAGCTCAGCGAGGAGGGACACGCGCCGGAGGCGATGTCCTGCGCGACCTGCCCGCTGAACGCGAGCTGCACGAAGCGGGCCGAAAAAGAAAAAGCGAAGGAGGGCAGATAAATGGACCTGAAGTTTTTGGTCGGCATTTTTCTCGCCGCGATCCTCACCGAGAACTATGTGCTGAACAAGTTCCTCGGCATCTGCCCGTTCCTCGGCGTCTCCAAGAAGCTGGACACGGCCTTCGGCATGAGCTGCGCCGTGACGGTCGTCATGGTGATCGCGACGGCGGTCACGTGGCCGATCTACACGTACGTGCTCGTGCCGCTCGGCCTCGACTACCTGCAGACCATCGTCTTTATCCTCGTGATCGCGGCGCTCGTGCAGCTGCTCGAGATCGCGCTGCACCGCTATATGCCGCCGCTCTACAACTCGCTGGGCATCTATCTGCCGCTCATCACGACGAACTGTGCGGTGCTCGGCGTGACGATGCTGGTGCTCGAAAAGGGCGCGGCGGACCCGAACTTCGGCTATGTCGCGTCGCTCGTGAACGCGTTCGGCGCGGGCATTGGGTTCCTCGTCGCGATGGTGATCTTCGCCGGTGTGCGCGAGCGCCTCGAGCTCTCCGACCCGCCGAAGTTCCTCAAGGGCCTGCCGATCACGCTGATCGCGGCGTCGCTCGTCGCGGTGTCGTTCCTCGGCTTCAACGGCCTTGTGGACGGCCTCTTGGGCTAAAGGAGGGCGCTGTATGGAGATTTTGATCCCTGTTCTGATCGTCGCAGGCATCGGGCTCGTCGCGGGCATCGGCCTCGCGATCGCCTCCGTCATCATGGCGGTGCCGAAGGACGAAAAGGCCGAAGCGATCCTCGAAAAGCTGCCCGGCGCGAACTGCGGCGAGTGCGGTTTTTCCGGGTGCTCCGGATACGCCGCCGCCCTCGCGAAGGGCGAGGCGAAGGTCGGCCTCTGCTCCCCCGGCGGGGAGGAGGTCGCGCATGAGGTCGCGGCGCTGCTCGGCGTTTCGGACGTTTCCGTCGAGAAGAAGGTCGCGCTCGTGCACTGCATGGGCAGCTACGACATGACGAGCGACAAAATGCGCTATGACGGCATCGAGAGCTGCGCCGCCTCCACGCTCCTCGCGGGCGGACTGACGAGCTGCCGTTACGGCTGCATGGGCATGGGCGACTGCGCCGCCGCGTGCCCCTACGGCGCGATCGAGGTCTGCAACGGCATGGCCTCCGTGAACCCCGCGAAGTGCCGCGGGTGCTCCGCGTGCGTCGCGGCCTGCCCGAAGAAGCTCATCAGCTTCGTCTCGATGAAGAAGCAGGCGGTCGTCCGCTGCTCGAACTGCGACAAGGGCGCGCAGACGATGAAGGTCTGCCAGATCGGCTGCATCGGCTGCGGCAAGTGCATGAAGGCGTGCGAATACGGCGCGGTGAAGGTCACGAACTTCTGCGCGTCGGTCGACCCGGAAAAGTGCGTCGGCTGCGGCAAGTGCGTCGAAGCGTGCCCGCGCCGCGTCATCACGCTGCTCGACCACGGCGCGTGAGAA
>CANQIG010000101.1 GCA_947623765.1 uncultured Clostridia bacterium
ACCGCGAGGATGGAGCAGTCGATCTGATCCTCGGTGAGCATCGTGAACGCGCCGTCCACAAAGCCGAAATACGTCGTGAACCAGACGAGGATCGTCGAGAGCAGGATGATCGTGCCCGCCTTCTTGATGAAGGACCAGCCGCGCTCCCACATCGAGCGGAGCACGTTCGAGACGGTCGGCCAGTGGTACGCCGGCAGCTCCATGACGAACGGCGCCGGGTCGCCGGAGAACATCTTCGTCTTCTTCAAGATGATGCCGGAGACGATGATCGCCGCCATGCCGAGGAAGTACGCCGAGGGCGAGACCCACCACGCGCCGCCGAAGATCGCGCCCGCGACCATCGCGATGAACGGAAGCTTCGCGCCGCACGGGATGAAGGTCGTCGTCATGATCGTCATGCGGCGGTCGCGCTCGTTCTCGATCGTGCGCGAGGCCATGATGCCGGGCACGCCGCAGCCCGTGCCGATGAGCACCGGGATGAAGCTCTTGCCGGAGAGCCCGAATTTGCGGAAGATGCGGTCCATGACGAACGCGATGCGCGCCATATACCCGCAGGATTCGAGAAACGCGAGGAACAGGAAGAGCACCAGCATCTGCGGCACGAAGCCGAGCACCGCGCCGACGCCCGCGACGATGCCGTCGAGGATCAGGCCCTTGAGCCAGTCCGCGCAGTGGATCGCCTCGAGGCCCTGCTCGATGAACACCGGCAGGCCCGGGATATAGATGCCATACGCAGCCGGGTCCGGCTCCGCGTATCCGTATTCTTCGAGCGTCTCCGCCGCCGCCGCGAGGTCCGCGCCGGTGAACTCGACGAGCTCGTCGGCCATCGTCTCCTCGTCGACGACGATCAGCGAAGCCGTGTCGCTCTCCGCGAAGTTCGCGGCAAAGCTCTCGAGCGCGGCCTTTGCCGCCGCCGGGTCAAAATCCTCCGCTTCGCTGTCGAGCGCCTCGGCGACCGCCTCGGTGTCGAGACCCTGCCCTTCGCCGAGCCCGAGGAACGCCTCCACGGCGTTCGCCGCGTCGCCGTAGGCCTCGGCGTTCTCCTCGTATTCCGCCTGTCCGATGCCGAAGACGTGCCAGCCGTCCCCGAAGACGCCGTCGTTCGCCCAGTCCGTCGCGATCGTGCCGATCGTCGTCACGGAGACGAAGTACACGATGAACATGACCGCCGCGAAGATGGGCAGCGCCAAGATCCGGTTCGTCACGATTTTATCAATTTTATCGGAAACCGTCAAGCCCCCGGTCGATTTCTTTTTGAGGCAGTTCCGGATCACGGAGGCGATGTAGACGTACCGCTCGTTCGTGACGATGCTCTCCGCGTCGTCGTCGAGCTCCTCCTCGGCGGCCTTGATGTCGTTTTCGATATGTGCGCGGTCCTCCTTCGAGATCCCGATCTGCTCGACGATCTTCTCGTCGCGCTCGAAGATCTTGATCGCGAAAAAGCGCTGCTGCTCCTCGGGGAGGTTATGCACGGCGACCTCCTCGATGTGCGCGATGGCGTGCTCCACCGGCCCGGAAAACGCGTGCTGCGGGACGGTGTGCGGCCCGGCTGCCGCCGCGACGGCAGCCTCCGCCGCTTCGGGCACGCCGGTGCCTTTCAGCGCGGAGATCTCCAGCACCTTGCAGCCGAGGGCCTTGCCCAGCGCGTTCACGCTGATCCGGTCGCCGTTCTTCTCCACGACGTCCATCATGTTGACCGCGACCACGACCGGGATGCCCAGCTCGACGAGCTGCGTGGTCAGATAGAGATTCCGTTCGAGGTTCGTGCCGTCGACGATGTTGAGGATCGCGTCGGGCCGCTCCTGAATGAGATAGTTCCGCGCGACGACCTCCTCGAGCGTGTACGGGGAGAGCGAGTAGATGCCGGGCAGGTCGACGACCGTCACGTCGCCGTGCTTTTTCAGCTTGCCCTCTTTCTTCTCCACCGTCACGCCGGGCCAGTTGCCGACGAATTGGTTCGCGCCGGTCAGCGCGTTGAACAGCGTGGTCTTGCCGCTGTTCGGGTTGCCGGCAAGTGCGATCTTGATTGCCATTCTGAATACCCCTTTCTCCCTACTTTTCTTGAAAGAAAAGTAGGCACTTACTTTTCTTGAAAGAAAAGTAAGCAAAAGAACTTTTACTTCGCGCCGGTCGTTCGCTCCGCGAACTTCGCCTGCACGTCTGGGAAACTTTTCCCCGCGCCTACCTTTTCTGAAGAAAAGGTAGGACCAAAAGACTTTTACGTCGCGTTGGTCGTTCGCTCCGCGAACTTCGCCGCCGCTTCCGGGCAGCGTTCCCCCGCGCCGGAATCCGGGTTTGCTTGGCCAGCCCGCCTCCGTCCCCCGCGAGGTCGCGTAGGACAAACGAAACGGGCTTCGCCCACGCAGCCAAGGGCTGTTTCAACGCGAATCGCCCCTGATGCGGCGCAAGGTGCAAAGCAAGGGAAAAGCCCGCAGCCCACGTTGGAGCTGTGCGGAGCGTTTCTCATTCCTGCCCCCGGTCGAGCCCATCGAAGTTTTTCGGGAGCCTTTTTTTCAAAAAGGCTCGGCCTTAAACCACTTCGATCATTTCGGCGTCGGCCTTGCGCAGGGAGAGCTCATACCCGCGCACATTGACCTCCACCGGGTCGCCGAGCGGCGCGACCTTGCGGACAAAGATCTCGACGCCCTTGGTGATGCCCATATCCATGATGCGGCGGCGCACCGCGCCCTCGCCGTGGAGGCGCACGGCCGTCACGGTCTCCCCGATCTTCGCGTCTCTCAGAGTCTTCATTTCATTCACCCCTTCTCAGATCATGATTTTCCCGGCCATCTCGCGGCTGATCGCCACCCGGGAGTCCTTGACGTTCACGATGATGTTCCCGCCCATGGACGCAACCACGGTGACCAGTCCCCCCACGACGAAGCCGAGATTTTCGAGATGCTGCCGCACCTCGCATTTTCCGCCGATCTTCCGAATGACGTTTTCCTCGCCCACAGCAGCCAATGAAAGCGGCATCATGCACCCCATCCTCTCTGCGTCAAACGTTAGACATCGCTTACACGCCCGCGCGAACCATCCGCTCCGCCCGCCCTCGGGACCCGCACTCCGCCGCCCTTTTCGAGCAGCCGCCGCGCCTCCCCGGCAGACCCAGCGCCTCGCCGCGCGAACCTTCCCGCGCACCGGCCTCCGCGCCATCTGCCCTAGGAACCCGCGTGCCTCCCTTTTCAGGCAGCCGCCGCGCCCCTCGCGACAGACCCAGCGCTCCGCCGCGCGAACCTTCCCGCGCACCGTCTTCCGCGCCGCCCGCTCTCGGGACCCGCGCTCCGCCCTTTTCGAGCAGCCGCCGCGTCCCCTCCGGCAGTCCCAGCGCCCGCCGCGCGAACCGTCCCGCGCTCCGGCCTCCGCGCCGCCTGCTCTCGGGACCCGCGCGCCGCCCTATTCGAGCAGCCGCCGCGCCTCCCCGGCAGACCCAGCGCTCCGCCGCGCGAACCGTCCCGGCCCCCACAGCCGGGCCGTTCCCGCGCGTTAGCAACTTCTAACGTCGATCTGTAATTTTTGGTTAGCATCTGCTAACCGCTAAAAAGAATACCGCAAAATCCCGGTTTTGTCAATGCTTTTCCGGCAAAAAAGTCCCCAGTTTGTTAATTTCGGCAAACATCCCGAATTTCACGTTAGCTGTCGCAAACTTCTGTTGTTAATTGCAATTAACATCCGCATCACCGCCCAAGGCGAGAATATGAGGGGAGGAGTCCCCCGGTTTCCCCGAGGGACTCCTCCCCTGCCTCCGATTCCCGCGCGCACGGTATCACAGCGCTTCCTCCCCGGCAAAGCTCCTGTTACGACCGCTA
Source organism: uncultured Clostridia bacterium (assembly GCA_947623765.1). Classification (GTDB taxonomy): domain Bacteria; phylum Bacillota; class Clostridia; order Oscillospirales; family Acutalibacteraceae; genus Hominenteromicrobium. The sequence continues at coordinate 3,810 of CANQIG010000101.1, forward strand.
TACGCAGGCGATGTACACATCCATGGCATCCCCGTCCGTCTCAAAGCAGGGGATCACATCCTTGTCCGTTTGCTCCAAGCCGTTGATGCGCATATATTCCCCCAGCGTCTTATACGCGTTCGGAATGACCACAAAGGGATTCTTGAAAGGTTCGGGGATGTGGATCGCGACATATTTGTGCGCCTTCTGCTCCCGGATCTCCACGCCTTCCGGCGTCACGCCCTCCGGCAGGACCCACGCGGCCTCATAGCCGTGCATATGGAAAACATTGATCTGCTCCAGAGAGACGTACGGAAAGTCCCACCCGATCACCCGGGGGTCTTCCACGCCGTTTTCGCGGGCGACGCCGCGCACCCAGTGGATGGCGTCCCCCTCGGGATCGCCGCTGATCACCGCGTGCTTTACATACCGAAACCCCGGAACGGTCTCCACGCGGAGGTCCGTGTAGGCGTCGTCACAGACGCCCATCTCCTCGCGGAACAGATTGTCCAGAGAGCAGTTGAACAGCCCGCAAAGCTCGATGGCTTTCTCCATTTCGGGCGTCGATTCGTCCAGCTCCCATCTTGAAACGGTCTGCCGACTGACTTTCAGCTTTTCCGCCAAAGCCTCCTGCGTGATCTCTCCGCACATACGCCGCAGATGCTGCAAGTTTTTGCCAAAGCTCATAAAACTTCCTCCATATCCTTTTGCACGGCCATGCATTGATAACAGTATATCCCCATTCCGCCGAAAGGTCCACCACCCGGTATGTGCTTTTTTCTCCGTTTCCGCAAGTACAGGTTGCGCGCCCGCCAAAAAACGGGCCCCCAAGCAAAAACGGTATCAGAATAACGCCAATAATTCCGACAAATTCCGCACTTCATGATCGGCCCTTTCCTTTTCATGGACCACGCTTGCCAACCCGCCGAGGCCCTGTTTGACCCACACGGTTTGCATGCCGACCTTTTTTGCAGGCGCGATGTCGTTGTCCAGCCTGTCTCCGATCATGACCGCGCGCTCCGGCGAGCAGTTCGCGGCCTTCAGCGCCCGATGAAAGATCTCCGGGTTTGGCTTGGAAACGCCCTCCTCCGCAGAGGCCAAAATCACATCAAAATACTGGAACAGCCCCCAATGGGAAAGGCGCGCTCTCGTTCCCGGACTTTGATTCGCGATCACGCCGAGCCGGTACCCATTGCCGGATAACTGACGGATCACATATTCCGCATCCGCATACGGCTTTTCCGCCTCTATATGCCATGGCGGCAGCGCTAACCCGTAGTATTTTGCCGCTTCATGGTCGCCCTTCCGATTTTGCTTGGCAAATGCAATGACTTTATTCTCAAAATCCGCGGCGCTGACCGCTGTGCCCGCAACGGCTTCCCGGTATCTCAGCCGATAGCATTCGCTTTCATCGACGAGCGTCGAACCCAAATCAAAGAAAAGCCATTTTACGTTTTCCATCATTCCACTCATCGGAGAAGCATGAAAAACCATCTCATTTTCCTCCACAAAACGCCTGTCCGCCGGGCGGACCCGGCTATATTTGGATCAACCGTACCGCAAAACCGCACTTTGCGGTTTCCTTCGCTTTGCTTCAAACTCCGCAAGGGGATCTCCATGTTCTCCGCGCCTTGGATACGATCACAAACGATCCGTCAGTTCCGAAACGTAAAGCCGCCCATTTCACCGTCATGTTCTCCACAGACTTCATACTGGCCGTCGGTGTAACGGTCGATCACCTTTTCCCAGAACGCTTTCGCGGGCGTATTTCTTCTCAGATAGCAGACTTCCCAAGTCCCTTTATGGCGGTTGAAAATTTCTCTCGCAGCGCTTTCCCCGATCCCCCTATGTCTGTATTTCAGCATCACAAAAAACTCGCCGATGCTCCGCGCTTTTTCGTCTCCGATAAACCTGCAGTACGGGCACACCAAAGCAAAGCCCGCGATCTTCCCCTCCACGCGGATCAAGTACGGATACCGCCCTTCCTCGTTCCAGTAATCGTCGATATGGTCGTACCCAAAGTACCCAAAATCATTGATATCTGCATCATCGTAAGCTGTAAATTCATAGTTGTATAATTCCATCAGCCGGACAAGCAGCGCCTTCTCCTCAACTTTCATCAGCTGCAATTCTATGTTCATTGTGTTCCTCCTCCGCAGGATCCATCCCCTCTTACGTTTCCTTTTCCAGCTTCAACCCGCGCATTCGCACGAAAAACGAGACCACGAGCAGCGCCGCCGCCCCGGCCCACGCGGTGACCTCCGCGTAGAAGATACCCTCCTGCCCGAGGAGCATCGGCAAAAACAGCGCGACCGAAATGCGCATCGCGAACTCGACGATCCCGGAGACCATCGGGATCACCGTGTCGCCGAGGCCCATCAGCCCGGAGCGGTAGATGTGGAGCATATAGAGCACCGCGAGGCACACGGCCATGATATTGAGGTAGTGTACGGCGACCTCGGTGGAGTACGCGGCCTCCTCCGGCGTGCCGGAGATGAACAGCCCGAGCGCCGCGCGCCCAAAGAGCAGCACCGCCGCCGTGATGACCGCAGAAGTCGCGAGCGCAAGCCACGTCGCGGCGCGCATCCCCGCGCGGATGCGCCGGACCAGCCCCGCGCCGAGGTTCTGCCCGACGAACGTCGTCACCGCGAACCCGAACGAGGTCGCGGCGATCTCGAGGATGCCGTAGAGCTTGTTCGTCGCGGTGAACCCCGCCACGAACAGCACGCCGTAGCGGTTGACGACCGACTGCACGACCATCCCGCCGACCGCGATGATGAGGTTCTGCGCCGCGACGGGCGTCCCGAGTCCGAGCAGCCTAAGGACGAGGACCTTTTCCGGCACGAAGTGTTCTTTTCGGAGGCGCAGCACGCGCACGCGCCGCACCGCGAAGAAGCAGTACGCCGCCGCGAAAAGCTGCGCGATCAGCGTCGCGATCACCGCCCCGGCGATGCCCCAGTGGAACACGACGACAAAGAGCAGGTCGAGCCCGATGTTGAGGATCGACGCGAGGATCATCGCGTAGAGCGGCGTCCGGCTGTCGCCAAGCGCCCGCAGGATGCTGCTCAAGACATTGTACGCCATGATGATCGGGATGCCGCCGAACATGATCGCGAGGTACGTCACCGCGCCGTCCATGACCTCCTCGGGCGTGCCCATCAGCCGCAGCACCGGCACGAGCGCCAGCTCGCTCAGAGCTGTCAGCAGGACGGCGAGCGCCGCCGCGAGCACGACCGTCACCCCGACGGAGCGGTTAAGCCCCTCGGCAT
>CANQIG010000102.1 GCA_947623765.1 uncultured Clostridia bacterium
CCATTCCCTGATGCTTTACCCCACTGCCCCCAAAAGCAAAACGGGCCGCCGTGCCAAGCCGGCACGCGGCGGTCCGTCCGTTCCGTCACTGCTCCGAACGCCTTCCCGCGATCCCCCGGAAGAGATCGATGAGGAAAAAGGTCATCCCCGCGCAGAGATTCACAAATCCGCTCCCGAGGAAGATGATCTCGAGGATCTTGATCACGCCGATTCCTTTTTTCATCCACGGTCACCCCCTTTCCGTTTCGCAGGGCGGCCCTGCCGCCCGATTCTCAGAGCGAAACCGCTGTCTCCAGTCCCGCCGCGCGGAACGTCAAAACGGCGGGACCGTCCGTTTGCACGATCGCCAGCGCGCAGCCCTCGGAGAGCGTCGCGGTCCGCGCGAGGAACCCGCGGTCATGGCACGTGGTCTCGCTGCCGAACCCAAGGAGCTTTGCCGCGCCGGAGATCCCGACGGAGACCTCTCCGTCGGAGAATACCCGGCGTCCCTCGCCGTCCAAGAGGCGGACATTCAGGAAGGTCAGCCCGCCGAACGTCTCCGGCTCTACGCGAAGCTCCTTCGGGGCGCCCGCCGTCGCAAGGACGCACCGGCCCGTCTCCGCGCCGTTCTCATACGACACGGCGAGGAGCTCGCCCGGCTCGTACGACGTTACAAATTGCGCCTCATACGAAGTCTCCCTGCCGCACGGCTTTTTCCCGAGCGAAACGCCGTTTTGGAAAAGCTCCACCTCGTCCCCTCCGGCGTAGACCTGCACGAAAACGGGCTTGCCCACCTGCCCGGGCCATGTGTAGTTCTCCACGCAGTCGGTGTACTTCCACGGTCCGAAGCTGCGCGGCGCGCCGAACCGCGCCGGGTCCTGCACCGCGATATACGGCCCCTTCCGCAGCCCGAAAACGGTCTCCCGGTAATACGAGACCGGCCGCCGCACGCCGATCGCCGAGATGTCCCCGCCCGTGCTCACGAGCGACGGGAACACCGGCGGCACCTCTCCCAGATAGTCCCAGCCGGTCCAGGTGAAGTCCCCGATCACCGCCGGGCACGCGAGGATCGCCGCCCAGTTCCGCGCGATCTCCTTCGGATACGTCTCCGTGCCGACCATCACGCGGTCCGGGTACGCCGCCGCGTCGCGCAGGTACCGCGCCGTCATGTAATTGTAGCCGAGCACATCCACCGTCGGCTCCAGCTTTTCGAGCAGCCCGCTCAGGACCTCATGCACGGTGATCTCGTCCATGTGGTTCTCCATCGCGCCCATAAAGGCGTTCACGTCGCCCTTGCCGACCTCCTGCCCGGTAATGTCCCGCACGATCCGCTGCAATCCGTCCCCGGCGGCAAACGCGCCGTTGATCCCGTTCGTCGTGAAGCGCGTCGGGTCCAGCGCCCGGAATTTCTCGCCGATCTCCCGGCTCAGCTCGATCCCGCGCTCCGTCGCGATGTCGAAGATCTCGTTCCCTGTGGAATACAGCACCACGCACGGGTGGTTGTAATCCGCCGCGACCATCGCTTCGGCTTCCTTTTCCCAGTTCTCTTCAAAGCCGAAGGAGTTGTCAAAATGCTTTTTCGGCTTGTTCCACGCGTCCGTGAGCTCATCCATGAGGAAAACGCCCAGCGCGTCGCAGGCGCGCAGCAGCGATTGGCTCGCGTGGTTGTGCGCGGAACGCACCGCGTTGAACCCCGCCTGCTTCAGCCGCAGGACCCGGCGGTACTCGTAGCCGTCGTACGATGCAGCGCCGAGGAGCGCCGCGTCGTGGTGGACGCACGCGCCGCGCAGCTTCACCGGCACGCCGTTGACGCGCAGCCCGTGCTTCGCGTCGAGCGAGAGCTTCCGGATCCCCGTGCAGACGGTCTCCGCGTCATTCTCGCCGTTCTCCGCCGTGACGGAGACCTCTACCGTGTAGAGATCCGGCGTGTCTCCGCTCCAGAGCCTCGCGTTTTCGAGGAAGAAGCGCTTGCGCAACGTGACAGTCTCATTCCCGCGCAGCCGCACGGGGAAGCTCCGGCCGGCCGCCTCCCCGCCGTCCGGGTCGAGGAGCCGGATCTGCGCCGTCGCGGTCTGCGCCGTCCCGCCGTTTTCGATCTTCGCCTCCACCTCGACGAGCGCGCCGCCGTCGCCGACCTCCACCGTCGTGAACCGTACGCCGTACGGCGTGAAATGCACCGCCGGCGCGTGGAGCAGGTACACATCCCGATAGATCCCCGCGCCGCTGTACCAGCGCGTGTTCCGGTCGCCGCAGCGCACGAGCACGAGAATTTCATTCTCCGCGCCGAACCGCAGGTAGTCCTGCGCCTCGACGGTGAACTCCCGGTATCCGGAGTCGCACGTCCCCGCGAGCGACTGGTTCACGTAGACCGCCGCGTGGCAGTAAACGCCCTCAAAGGCGAGCACGACCTTCCCGCCGCGCCACGCCTCCGGCACAAAAAACGTCTTGTGATATTTATATACGCCCGCGTCCAGGAACCCTGTGCTGCCGCCGTTCGCGCTGTCCGCACGCTGCGCTTCGCAGAACATCGCGTCGTGCGGCAGATCGACGGTCAAAGCGTCCGCCGAGACATTCGCCACAAGCTCAAAGGGGTCCGCATCCTTCCAAAATCTCCATCCGGCATTGAACTTTTCTCTCTGCACGTCTTCGCCCTCTTTCCGTTAATTGATAAACCGTATTATGATTATAGTATAGCATGACGGTTCGCGTCTGTCCATATCTACCTTTTGCCATATTCCGCGCCGCTCTCGCGCCGTTCTTTTTCGTCTTTCCTCCCCGGGCCGACCGCCTCCGCGACCGCCACGGCAAAATCTCCTTCCCCGCTGATCGAGATCAGCACGTCCTCCACGCCGACCGCCGCGAGCCGCGCCCAAAGTCCCTCCGGAAGGCACACCCTCGGGCTCCCGTCCGCCTCCCGCACGGTCTCCACCAGCCGAAAATCGAACCCCTTTTCCGGCAGCAGATGCGCCGCCGCCTTGAAGACCGCTTCCTTCGCGGCAAACCGTCCCGCGAGAAAAGCGGCGGGATCCGGTTCGCGGAACGCGATCTCCCGCTCCCGCTCCGAAAACGTCCGAAGCAAGAACGCGCTGTCTTCGCGCTCCGTCCGCCGCCGGATCTCCGGGACGTATACCAGATCGATCCCCACGCCCAGCGCAAAGCCGCCGGGCATTTTATTTTGCCCCATCTTCCTGCCCCTTTCCCACGATGATGCAGACCGGTCCTTCGGCCTCCCGATTCCACGGCTCCAAAAAATACGCCGTCCCCGTGTAGCTCGGGATGTACGAATAAAAATAGTCGGTCCCCTTTTTCCGCCCGACCAGCTCGGCGCACGCGGCGAACCGGTCGAGCCAGTTCTTCGCAAACGGCTTCGTGTAATGCCCGAAAACGAACCGGTCAAACGGCAGCAAACGAAGCCGCGTCAGCGTCTCCCGGTACGCCGAAAGGGAAGCGCCGTCCATGAACAGGCACATCTGCGGCGTGCAGGCGTCCCCGGAGAGCAGCAGCCTCCGTTCCGGGAGCAGCAGCCCGACGCTCCCCGGCGTGTGCCCGGGCAGCGGGACGACCTGCGCGTGCAGCCCGCCGAGGTCAAAGCACCGCGCTGGATCGAGCGGCCGCAGGTTCTCCGTATGGGACAGGCTCTCCGCGCAGCGCGAGAGATCCAGCCCGGAATTTCTCCCGCGTTCCGCGACGACCTCCCGGTTCCGCCCGATGAGCGCGAGATCCGCCGAATGCAGGTACACCTCGGGAAATGGGCCGTTTCCGCCCATATGGTCCAGGTGCGCGTGGCTGTTGACGACCGTCAGGGGGAGCGCCGTGCGCGACTCGACGAATCGCTTCAGGTCCCCCACGCCGATCATCGTGTCAAAAAGCAGCGCGCCCTTCTCCCCGAGGAGGAGCGTCGCGCAGTCCCCGACGCCGTCCGCGATCTGGAACACGCCCTCGTCGATCTGGAAGATCTCAAATTCCATGGAAAACACCCCTTTCTGCGGAAAGTCCCCCCGGCAGCAATCGCCGCCGGAGGGCACAGACAGACCGGATCAAATAGATCATTCGCCGCAGATCTTCTTCGCGATGATCTCCGCAGGCTTGTTCCAAAGGAAGGAAACGATATACCCCACGATGTAGATCGGAATGAAATTCGCGACGAGCGAGATGAAGAAGACCGGGAGCGGCGCATGGCCGAGAATGTTCACGTTGAAGAACGTCAGGATGATGCTGTTGACGAACACATAGCCGAAATTCACGACCACGTTCACGAGCAGCCCGAACGGCAGGGAGTTCGGCTTCGCCTTGCAGAGCCCGGCAAAGCCGAGCCCCCACGGCACGAGCGGAATGAACATCCCAACGAGGAACGAGACCACATACGCGAGGCAGAAATTGATGAGCGTCAGGTTCAGCACGACCGTGCCCGTCCCGAGCAGCTGCGCCGTGATGCAGATGGCGATGCAGATGGGGATATTCATGATGAGCGTGTTGACGATCCGATACTTCAAACTCATTTTTGGCATGGAAAACCCTCCTCTTATCACAGGTATTTCAGGTTCCGGATTTCTTTTTTGCGACGGCCCGGTAGACCAGCGTCAGCAGGATCCCCGCGACCGAAAGCCCCGCCGCGATGAGAAACGCGTTCGTGTAGCCGCCGTCGCCGTAGTAGACGGACTTCATGATCGTCGGGCCGAAATACCCGGCCATCGCAAAGCCGATGAACATGATGCCGTAGTTGACACTGTTGTTCTTCGGCCCGAATTCATCTGCGGTGAATCCCGGGAAAACGCCCATGAACGCGCCGAAGCATACGCCGACCACCGAAACGCCGACGTAGAACAGAACAGCGGACCCTTCCCTGCAGAAATACAGCACGAGATTCCCGAGGACGGAGAGCACGCACGCGAGCGTCAGCGTGTTGACTCTGCCGATCTTATCCGAGAGCGACCCGGCGGCCACCCTTCCGAGGGAATTGAACAGCGCCAGCACGGACACCGCGATGCCCGCCGCCCCGACGGACAGCCCGATCATCTCCTGTCCCACGGCGGACGCCTGCGAGATGATCATCATCCCGGAGAACGCGCCGCTCATGAGCGTCAGGATCATCAGGTAAAAGACGGGGCTTTGGAGCATCTGCAGCCAGTTTTTGTCCACCGGTCCGGCGCTCCCCTGCTTCTCCGTCTTCGGCTCGACCCACCCATCCGGCACGAAATCGGCCGGGCAGCGGATGATGAACATCGCCGAGACGCAGATGACAACGAGGAACACCGCGCCGACCACGATGAACGACGACGTCACGCCGACCGCGTCCACGAGCGCGTTGACAACCGGCGGCAGGATCACGGAGCTGAACCCGTAGGCCGCCGTCGTCAGCCCGCCGATCAGCCCGCGCTTATCCGGGAAGAACTTCACGCAGCAGCTGATCGTGCAGCCGTAGGCGAGGCCGAGGCCCAGCCCGCCGAGCAGGCCGTACGTCACCGTCAGCATCGCGACGGAACCGACGAACCCCGAGAGGATCATCCCCGCGCCGAACATCAGCCCGCCGGTGAAGATCACCGCGCGCGGCCCGAACTTGTCGTTGACGAAGCCGCCGGAGATCATCGTGATCGGCCCGACGGAGTTCGCGACCGTGTAGACGATCGCGAGGTCCGCCGCCGTCAGGGCTTCCCCTGTGACCCGGCTCAGGTGTTCCGCCATCGGAGACGCAAACACGCTCCACGCGTACACCGAGCCGAGACAGAGGTTGGTAAGGCAAGCAAACAGCAGGACAAGCCACCTGCGTTTTGTCATACTCATAGCGTATTACTCCGTATTCCTTCCGCGCGGCTTATTTTTTCTGGCCCGCGGCGCGCACGGCGGAAATGACCACATTCCCCTTGATCTCGGAGACGGGCGCGCCTCTGGAGCAGTCGCAGACGATGCTGTTGAAGCCCTGCAGCATCGGCCCGTAGGCGTCCGCGTGCCCGAACTGCTGGATCAGCTTCACGGCGATGTTGCCGACGTTGAGGTCCGGCCAGATCACGACGTTCGCGCGTCCGGCGACCTTGCTCTCGCGCTTGACCTTCTTCGCAGCGACCGCCGGAACGATCGCGGCGTCGAGCTGGAACTCGCCGTCGATCGCGAGATCCGGGCGCCGCTCGTTCGCGATTTTGAGCGCCTCGGTCACCTTGTCGATCAGCTCGCCCGCGCCGCTGCCGAGCGTGGAATAGCACACCATCGCGCAGCGCGGCTCCCAGCCGAGCAGCTCATGGACCGTGTCGCACGCGGAGATCGCGATGCTCGCGAGCTGTTCCGCATTCGGGTTCGTGCAGACGGCGCTGTCGCCGACCGCGAGCAGCGTGCCTTCGCTCCCGTTCCAGCCGGGGATATCGCACAGCCCGATGCTCGAGATCGTGCTGATGCCGGGCTTGAGCCCGATGATCATCTGGCCCGCGAGGAGCACGTCGCCGGTCGTGTTGTCGATCCCGGCGAACGTGACGTCCGCCTCGCCGACCTTCTGCATGACCATCGCGTAGTAGAGCGGGTCCTGCATCCGGCGCGCGAGCGCCTTTTCCTTCAGGCGCGTGTCCGGCAGCGCGACGTACTTCGCGATAACTTCACTCCGGTACGCTTCGTCCGCGGTGTCCACGATCGTGAACACCGCCGGGTCGTACCCGCGTTCCTCGGCGAGGGCTTTGAGCGCGGGCCCGTCGCCGACCAGCACCGGCACAATGTACCCGTCCCGTCCGGTCTCGTAGGCCGCCTGCATCATTTTTTCGTTCGTCGCTTCCGGGAAGGCGACCTTCTGCGGGTCCGCCTTCGCCTTCGCGAACAGTTCATCTAAAATGCTCAAGGGTAACGCCTCCTGTTTTCGCGGTTTTTCCCGCCCCGAAGGGCGGAGAGATCTCACATCTCCGCCTCAACGGCGTCCACGAGGTCCTTGACCGTCTCGCAGACGGAGGCGTCCTGCAGCGCGATCATCGCGTCGAGTTCGTTCTCGATCTCGGAGACCAGCGCGACCATCTGCACGGAAGCGCCCTGCAGGTCGTTCTTGAAGCTCGTTTCGAG
>CANQIG010000103.1 GCA_947623765.1 uncultured Clostridia bacterium
CTTTGCCGTGTTGCCTCTTCTTGGCATAGTCTTCCCTCCTTCACATAAGGATGAATTCACAGGTACTCGAAGGCGGTCTTCCGCCCCCGCCGGCGCAAAAAGAGGGATTCTATAAGAATACCTCCAAAGGGACCTGCCCCTTTGCCGGTGAAAAAGTTCTGTGTTGTCGCTTCGCTTACTTCCTTGGCCTTACTTCTTCTTGGCGGCGCCGGCCTTCGGACGCTTCGCGCCGTACTTGGAGCGGGCCTGCATACGCTTGGCGACGCCCTGCGCATCGAGCGTGCCGCGGATGATGTGATACCGCACGCCAGGCAGATCGCGCACACGGCCGCCGCGGATCATGACGACACTGTGCTCCTGCAGGTTGTGTCCGACACCGGGGATGTAAGCGGTGACCTCAATGCCGTTGGAGAGACGCACTCTGGCGACCTTGCGAAGCGCGGAGTTCGGCTTCTTCGGCGTCAGCGTCTTCACCGTGGTGCAGACGCCGCGCTTCTGGGGGGAATCCTGATCGAGCGACGCGCGCTTTTTCGCATTCCAACCCTTGAGGAGCGCCGGAGCCTTCGCCTTCTTTTCGGAGACCGCACGGCCCGTGTTGACGAGCTGGTTAAATGTGGGCATAGTTTTCCTCCTTTCCGGAAAAGTTTATGTTATGCCGAGTATTCCCGGCAGAACAGGCGATATACGGCGTTTTTTCCGGCTTTTCCCGCGCAGGGCGGGGAGAATCCCGGATTTCGCGCCGACGATTATTATACACCGCGGGGCTCCCCTTGTCAAGGGGAGCTCCGGCGAAAATCGCAGAGATTCGGGGATTATTCCGCGTTTTGGGCGCCTTCCGGCGAATCGAGGGACGGCGCGCTGAACGCGGACGCCAGGGCGGCGATGGCCTCCGGCGAGAGCGAGGAGCTCGTCGGCGCGGTGGGCGCGATCTCCACGTTCGTGTAGCAGTCCATGCCGGTGCCGGCGGGGATCAGCTTGCCGATGATGACGTTCTCCTTCATGCCGAGCAGCGGGTCGACCTTACCCTTGATCGCGGCGTCGGTCAGCACGCGGGTCGTCTCTTGGAACGACGCGGCGGAGAGGAAGGAATCGGTCGCGAGGGCGGCCTTCGTGATGCCGAGGAGCGTCTGGACGTACCGCGCCGGGCGAAGCCCTTCTTCGCCGGCAGCGATCCGCTTTTCGATCTTCTCGTTCTCGGCGAGGACCTCGTCGCGGTCGACGAGCGCAGAGACGAGCAGCGGGGTGTCGCCGCCGTCCTCGATGCGCACGCGGCGCATCATCTGGCGGACGATGACCTCGATGTGCTTGTCGTTGATATCGACGCCCTGCAGGCGGTACACGCGCTGGACCTCCTGGATCAGGTAGTCCTGCACGGCCTCCGGGCCGCTGATGGCGAGCACGTCGTGCGGGTTGACGGAGCCTTCGGTGAGGCTCATGCCCTTCTCGACGACGTCGCCCTCCTTCACGGAGAGGTGCGCGCCGAACGGGATCAGATAGCTGCGCATATCGCCGTCGTCGGAGGTGACCGTCACATGGCGGCTCTTTTTGACCTCCTCGAAGCCGACGGTGCCGCCGATCTCGGCGATGATCGCGAGATGCTTCGGGCGGCGGCTCTCAAAGAGCTCGTCGACGCGGGGAAGACCCTGTGTGATGTCCTCGGCGGAAGCGACGCCGCCGGTGTGGAACGTGCGCATGGTGAGCTGCGTGCCCGGCTCGCCGATGGACTGCGCCGCGATGATGCCCACGGCCTCGCCCACGGTGACGGGCTCGCCGTTCGCCAGCGACGCGCCGTAGCATTTCCGGCACACGCCGTGGTGGGCGTGGCAGGTGAGGATGGAGCGGATCTTGATGCGCTCCACGCCGCGGCTGATGAGCAGATCCGCCTCGGCGTCCTTCATCAGCGTATCCTTGGAGACGAGCACGTTGCCGTCCTCGTCGCAGTAATCCTCGAGCAGATACCGGCCGACCAGGCGCTCCTTCATCGGCTCGATGACTTCGTGCCCCGCGCGGATCTCGAAGACCTCGAGGCCCTCGTCGGTGCCGCAGTCCTCCTCGCGGATGACGACGTCGTGGGAGACGTCGACGAGGCGGCGGGTCAGGTAACCGGAGTCGGCGGTGCGCAGCGCGGTATCGGCAAGGCCCTTGCGCGCGCCGCGGGAGGAGATGAAGTATTCGAGGATGTTCAGGCCCTCGCGGTAGTTCGCCTTGATCGGGATCTCGATCGTCTTGCCGGACGTGTTTGCGATCAGGCCGCGCATACCGGCGATCTGGCGGAAGTTGCTCATGGAGCCTCGCGCGCCGGAATCCGCCATCATGAACAGCGGGTTGTAGCGGTCGAGACCGGCCTGGAGCTTATCGGTGACTTCGTTCGTCGCGGCTTCCCAGGTCTTCAGAACGGCGTTGTAGCGCTCGCTCTCGGAGAGCAGGCCGTCGCGGTAATCCTCGGCGATGGCTGCGACCTCGCGCTCGGCGGCGGCGATGATCTCTTTCTTTGCGGGCGGGATCACGGCGTCGTTGACGGAGACGGTGATCGCGCCGATCGTGGAATATTTGTAGCCCTGCGCCTTGATGTCGTCGATGACGTCGGAGGCGACGGCCGTGCCGTACTTTTTGATGCACTTGTCGATGATCTGGCCGAGCTGCTTGTTGCCGACGAGGAAGTCGATCTCGAGCTTCAAGGCGTTCGCCGGATCGGAGCGGTCCACGAACCCGAGGTTCTGCGGGATCGGGCGGTTGAAGATCATGCGGCCCATCGTCGTGTCGATGATGCCGGTGACGGTCTCGCCGCTCTCCGTCGTGACGGTCCGGCGGACCTTGATCTTCGAGTGCAGCGTGATGATCTTCGCGTCATAGGCCATGAGGGCCTCGTCCATGTCGCGGAAGACCTTGCCCTCGCCGGGCTCGCCCTCCTTCTCGAGCGTCAGGTAGTAGGAGCCGAGCACCATGTCCTGCGTCGGGACGGCGACAGGCCGCCCGTCGGAGGGCTTGAGGAGGTTGTTCGCCGCGAGCATGAGGAAGCGGGCCTCGGCCTGCGCCTCCGCGGAGAGCGGGACGTGCACGGCCATCTGGTCGCCGTCGAAGTCGGCGTTGAACGCGGTGCAGACGAGCGGGTGGAGCTTGATCGCGCGGCCCTCGACGAGGATCGGCTCGAACGCCTGGATGCCGAGGCGGTGCAGCGTCGGCGCGCGGTTGAGCATGACGGGGTGGTTCTTGATGACGACCTCGAGCGCGTCCCAGACCTCGCCCTTCGCGCGCTCCACGGCCTTTCTCGCGGCCTTGATGTTGCCGACGGCGCCGGTCTCGACGAGGCGCTTCATGACGAACGGCTTGAAGAGCTCGAGCGCCATCTCCTTCGGGAGGCCGCACTGGTACATCTTGAGCTCCGGGCCGACGACGATGACCGAACGGCCGGAGTAGTCGACGCGCTTGCCGAGCAGGTTCTGGCGGAAGCGGCCCTGCTTGCCCTTGAGCATATCGGAGAGCGATTTGAGCGGACGGTTGTTCGGGCCGGTCACCGGGCGGCCGCGGCGGCCGTTGTCGATGAGGGCGTCCACAGCCTCCTGCAGCATACGCTTTTCGTTGCGGACGATGATGTCCGGCGCGCCGAGCTCAAGCAGCCGCTTGAGGCGGTTGTTGCGGTTGATGACGCGGCGGTAGAGGTCGTTCAGGTCGCTGGTGGCGAAGCGGCCGCCGTCGAGCTGGACGAGCGGGCGGATGTCCGGCGGGATCACCGGCACCGCGTCGAGGATCATCCACTCCGGGCGGTTCCCGGAGAGGCGGAAGGATTCCACGACCTCGAGACGCTTCAGAAGGCGCATCCGCTTCTGGCCCTGCGCGGTCTCGATCTCGGCCTTCAGCTCCTCGCTGAGCGCGTCGCAGTCGATGTCGCAGAGCAGCTTCTTGATGGCTTCCGCGCCCATGCCGGCGTCGAAGTCGTCCTCGTACTTCTCCTTCATGTCGCGGTATTCTTTTTCGGTCAGCGTCTGCATCTTCGAGAGCTCGCGCACCGAACCGGGATCGGTCACGATGTAGAGCGCGAAGTACAGCACCTTTTCGAGAATGCGCGGCGAGAGGTCGAGGATGAGGCCCATCCGCGAGGGGATGCCCTTGAAATACCAGATGTGCGAGACCGGCGCGGCCAGCTCAATGTGGCCCATGCGCTCGCGGCGGACCTTGCTGCGCGTCACCTCGACGCCGCAGCGCTCGCAGATCTTGCCCTTATAGCGGATGCGCTTGTACTTGCCGCAGTGGCACTCCCAGTCCTTCGTCGGCCCGAAAATGCGCTCGCAGTAGAGGCCGTCGCGCTCCGGCTTTAACGTGCGGTAGTTGATCGTCTCCGGCTTCGTGACCTCGCCGTAGGACCAGGAACGGATCTGCTCGGGCGAAGCGAGGCCGATCTTGATCGACTCAAAAACATTGAATTCCATATCTTGCTATCCCTTTCCTAGTTGTCGTATGCTTTGATCGCGAACGCGGGATCAGAACTCATCGTCTTCCTCGAGCTTGAAGAGGTCTTCGTCGTTGGGCTCGACCTCCTCGTCCTCCTCGTCGACGTCGTCGTAGGAATCGTCGTATTCGGGCTCGCCCTCCTCGGCGAAGTCGTCCTCGTCGGAGGTGAAGAAGTCGTCCTCGTCGCCGTTCTCGTTGGTCACGGAGAAGCCCTCCATGTCGTCCTCCGGCACGAACTTCTCGTCGAAGACCGGGTCGCTCGGCGCGAGGCCGATGTCGTCGTCGTCATCGAAGGTCTGGCGCAGGTCGATCTCGTTCTTGTCGTGGTCGAGGACCTTGATGTCGAGGCCGAGCGACTGCAGCTCCTTGATGAGCACGCGGAACGACTCCGGGATGCCGGGCTTCGGGACGTTCTGGCCCTTGACGATGGCCTCGTACGTCTTGACGCGGCCGACGACGTCGTCGGACTTCACGGTCAGGATCTCCTGCAGCGTGTACGCGGCGCCGTAGGCTTCGAGCGCCCAGACTTCCATTTCGCCGAAGCGCTGGCCGCCGAACTGCGCCTTGCCGCCGAGCGGCTGCTGCGTGACCATGCTGTAGGGACCGATGGAGCGTGCATGGATCTTGTCGTCCACGAGGTGGATGAGCTTGAGATAGTACATATATCCGACGGTCACGGCGTTGTCGAAATACTCGCCGGTGCGGCCGTCGCGCAGACGGAACTTGCCGTCCTCGTTGATGCCGGCCTCCTTGAAGCACTCGCGGATGTCCTCCTCGTGCGCGCCGTCAAAGACCGGGGTCATGATCTTCCAGCCGAGCTTGTGCGCCGCCATGCCGAGGTGGACCTCCAGCACCTGCCCGATGTTCATACGGGAAGGCACGCCGAGCGGGTTGAGCACGATGTCGAGCGGGGTGCCGTCCGGCAGGAAAGGCATATCCTCTTCCGGCAGGATGCGGGACACGACGCCCTTGTTGCCGTGGCGTCCGGCCATCTTGTCGCCGACGGAGATCTTTCTCTTCTGGGCGATGTAGCAGCGGACGACCTTGTTGACGCCGGGCGAGAGCTCCTCGCTGTTCTCCCGGGTGAAGACCTTCACGTCGACGATCGTGCCGTATTCGCCGTGCGGCACGCGCAGCGAGGTATCGCGGACCTCCCTGGCCTTCTCGCCGAAGATCGCGCGGAGCAGCCGCTCCTCGGCGGTGAGCTCGGTCTCGCCCTTCGGCGTGACCTTGCCGACGAGGATGTCCCCGGCGTGGACCTCCGCGCCGACGCGGATGATGCCGCGCTCGTCGAGGTCGCGGAGCAGGTCCTCGTTGACGTTCGGAATGTCGCGGGTGATCTCTTCGGGCCCGAGCTTCGTGTCGCGGGCCTCCATCTCGTATTCCTCGATGTGGATCGAGGTGTAGACGTCGTCGCGGACGATCTTTTCGTTCAGCAGGACGGCGTCCTCGTAGTTGTAGCCTTCCCACGTCATGAAGCCGATCAGGGCGTTCTTGCCGAGCGCGATCTCGCCGTTCTTGATGGCGGGGCCGTCGGCGATGACGTCGCCCTCCTCCACGCGCTCGCCGACGGAGACGACCGGGACCTGGTTGATGCAGGTGCTCTGGTTGGAGCGCATGAACTTCGTGATGACGTAGTCGTCGGTGTCGCCGTTGTCCGCGAGGACGCGGACGAGATCGGCGGAGACGTACTTGACCGTGCCGGCGCGGTGCGCGAGCACGCAGACGCCGGAGTCGACGCCGGCCTTGTACTCAATGCCGGTGCCGACGATCGGGGATTCGGTGCGGATGAGCGGCACGGCCTGCCGCTGCATATTCGCGCCCATCAGCGCGCGGTTCGCGTCGTCATTCTCGAGGAACGGGATCATCGCCGTCGCGACGGAGACGACCATCCGCGGGGAGATGTCCATGTAGTCGACGCGCTCGGGCGGGACTTCGATGAAGTCGCCCTTGTAGCGGACCAGCACGCGGCGGTTCGCGAACGTGCCGTCTGGGTTCAGCTTTTCGTTTGCCTGCGCGACGATGAACTCGTCCTCGACGTCGGCGGTCATGTAGACCACCTCGTCGGTGACGCGGCCGGTGGCTTTGTCGATCTTGCGGTACGGCGCTTCGATGAAGCCGTAGTGGTTGATGCGCGCGAAGGTCGCGAGGTACGAGATCAGGCCGATGTTCGGGCCTTCCGGCGACTCGATCGGGCACATACGGCCGTAGTGGGTGTAATGCACGTCGCGGACCTCGAAGCTCGCGCGGTCGCGCGAGAGGCCGCCCGGGCCGAGGGCCGAGAGACGGCGCTTATGGGTGAGCTCCGCGAGCGGGTTCGTCTGGTCCATGAACTGGGAGAGCGGCGAGGAGCCGAAGAACTCCTTGATCGCCGAGACGACCGGGCGGATGTTGATGAGCGTGTGGGCGGTGAGGCCCTCGGCGTCCTGCGCCTGCAGCGTCATGCGCTCGCGGATGACGCGCTCGAGGCGGGAGAAGCCGATGCGGAACTGGTTCTGCAGCAGCTCGCCGACCGAGCGGATGCGGCGGTTGCCGAGCTGGTCGATGT
>CANQIG010000104.1 GCA_947623765.1 uncultured Clostridia bacterium
GCGGTAACAGAGAGCATTTGAAAGGTAACGGAGAGGGTTTGGGCGGTAATGGGAAGCGCTTGGCGGTAATGGAGAGCGTTTGAGCGGTAATGGACAGCAGTTCAGAGGTAACGGGGAGCACTTGGGTGGTAACGGGTAACACTTGAGAGGCAACGGGTAGCACTTGGGTAGCAACGGGTAGCACTTGGGTAGCAACGGGTAGCACTTGGGTAGCAACGGGGAACGCTTGGGTGGTAACGGGCAAGGCTTGGGCCGCATCACGGAGGATTTGAGCGGGGACGAGGAGCATTTCGGCGGCAACGGGCAGTTTTTCAACGGCAACGGGGAGTAATTGGGCGGCATTTGGAAGCATTTGGGTGACATCAGGCAGGATTTCAGCGGTAACGGGGGTAGAATTTGGAAACGCTTCGGTGGTAACGGAGCGTATTTCAGCGGGAATGAGAAGCGCTTGAGCGGTAACGGGGAACGCTTGGGTGGTAACGGGTAACACTTGAGAGGCAACGGGTTGCGCTTGGGTGGCAACGGGAAACAGTTCGGCGGGAACGGGGAGCGCTTGGGTGGCACTGGGGAGTACGCGGGCAGCATTGGGCAGCAGTTCGGCAGAAATGGAAAGAACTTGAGCGGTAACGGGGAACGCTGGGATGGTAACGGGCAAGGCTTGGGCCCGCATCAAGGAAGATTTGAGCGGGAACGAGGAGCATTTCGGCGGGAACGGGGAGGATTTCAACTGTATCGGGCGGTGTTTTAACGGGAACGGAGAGGATTTGGGCGGCAAAGGGGAGCATTGGAGCGGCAACGGGCAATCATTGGGTAACAGTGAAAGGTGCTTCGGCGGCGGAGGGAACAAGGGCGGCAGCGGGAAGCGGTTCGGCGGCGTTGAGAGGCGTTTTGGGTGCGGCGGGAGTGCACGTTGGCGGCGGGCAAAGACTTGAATTCTTCCGGAAAAGATGGTATGATAGAACCAACATCAAATCCCCAAAGGAGGCAAATCCCCATGAGCAAAGGCTACTACACACTGACCCGCGTCACGGACTACGGCCCGTATGTCACGAAGGTGATCCTGCCGATGGAGAGCGCCGTTCAGGCGGACGCGCTGAGCCCGGACAAGTTCTCCGTCTACGTCGAGCGGATGGACGAGAAGGGCGAGACGCTCCTGCTCCCGAAGAGCTGGATGGCGCTCGACTCCAAGGAGCCGAGCTGCGGCTACATCCCCGTCAAGGCGGCGTACCCTTCGGACCAAAAGGGCGAGAAGCTCGACTGCGGCGAATACGTCGCGCTGGAAACGGACTACGGCCCGCTCTGCCAGCTCTCCTCCTGCATCTCCGCGCCGACGGGCCTCAACGTCTATGTGAAGATGCGCTACGCGGTCACGCAGCTCGAGAAGATCGAGACCGAAAACGGTCCCACGGTGGGCCTGCTCTATAACTATCCGCTCGGCAATTTCTGCCCGGACGCCGAGGGATTCCTCAACAGCACGTCGACCTACGCGCCGGAGCCGCTGAATTACGGCTATTTCGTTCCCCAGGTGAAGGCCGACACCCGGCGGCCGCTGATCGTCTGGCTGCACGGCGCGGGCGAGGGCGGCGTGGACCCGACCGTCGCGTACACCGGCAACAAAGTCACGGCGTTCGCCTCGGAGAAGATCCAGTCCCTGTTCGGCGGCGCGTACATCCTCGCGCCGCAGACGAAGACCTTCTGGATGAACGACGGTTCCGGCCAGTACGGGACCACCGGCAAGAGCATCTATGTCACTGCGCTCAAGGCCTGCATCGACGAGTTCATCGCGAAGAATCCCGGCGTCGATCCGGACCGCGTTTACATCGGCGGCGACAGCAACGGCGGATTCATGACGATGCGCATGGTCGTGGATTATCCCGAGTTCTTCGCGGCGGCCTTCCCGGTCTGCGAGGCGCTCTACGACGCGGTCATCTCCGATCAGGACATCGAGAACATCAAGCACCTGCCGATCTGGTTCACCCACGCGAAAAACGACCCGGTCGTGAAGCCCGACCAGACCGTCGTCCCCACCTACGAGCGGCTCATCGCCGCCGGCGCGAAGAACGTCCACTTCACCTTCTGGGACAAGATCGTCGACCTCCACGAGGGCTTCACCGACCCCGCCGGAAACCCCTTCGAGTACATCGGCCACTTCGCGTGGATCCCCGTCTACAACGACGACTGCAAACTCGATTACGACGGCAAGCCCGTCGTCGTCGGCGGCAGGGAAGTCTCGCTCCTCGAGTGGCTCTCCCTCCAGTCCCGCTGACCCCCTACTTTTCTTGAAAGAAAAGTAGGCAAAAGAACTTTTACGTCGCGGGGTCGTTCGCTTCGCGAACTTCGCCGGAGAGTTTGGGGGGCGTTGCCCCGCGACGGAGGTGCTGCTCGGGAAAGAGGATTTCTCCGGCTCTCCATGAGCTGATGTAGGGCGGACGAAACGGGCTGTGCCCGCGCTTCGCGAACTTCGCCGGAGAGTTTTGGGGGGGCGTTGTCCCGCAACGGAGGCTGAGATGATACGGGGAGTTTGCTTCCGGTTTCCGCAAGCCAACGTAGGATAAACGAAGGCGGCTTTGCCGCCGCGGGGCGCGCGCTTGCGCGCGCTTACTGGTGCCGAAGTCTTTTCCCGCGCAACCCGCGCCATAGGAGCTGTGCAGGAAAGAGGATTTCTCCGGTTCTCTGCGAGCTGACGTAGGATAAACGAAACAGGCTCCGCCTGCGCTTCGCGAACTTCGTCGGTGGGAACGGGAAGCGTTGCCCCGCGGCGGAAGTTGGGTTGGTACGATAAGTTTACTTCTGTTCTCCGCAAGCCCACGGTGGAGCAGGAGAGCCAGACAACTACATCCCGCCCCCGGTCGAGCCCGGATAAAGTCTTTCGGGCGCCTTTCTACAGAAAGGCGCGACCTTAGAGGGGTCGAGGGGGCAGCGCCCCTCGGCGCGGCTCGCAAGCCGCGAAATCTTTATACTTCAAAAGCGCAGGAGGGTAGGCGAAATCAGTCCGGTGGACTGTTTCGCCGAAAGGGAACCCTCGCCGGGGGTTCCCTTTCGGGCGTCAAAGACGCCCGACGCAGGCAAAGCCTGTTTCGTCGCGGGGTCGCCGTGTGCAAGCACACGCTTCGCCGCTGCGGTGGAGGCGGAGCCCACGGTGGAGCACAACGCTCGAAATTTCACTTTGCTCCCGGTCGAGCCCGGATAAAGTCTTTTGGGCGCTTTTCTTCAGAAAAGCGCGACCTTAAACAGCGCCCCTCGGCGCGACCTTTATCACTTTAAGGAGGAAACATGGAACCGATCACGCCGAAATTCCCGAAGCTGCTGCACGGCGGCGACTACAACCCGGACCAGTGGCTGCACGATCCGGACATCCTCGCGACGGACATCGAGCTGATGAAGAAGGCGGGGATCAACTGCGTCTCCGTGGGGATCTTCGCGTGGGCGCATCTCGAGCCCCGCGAGGGGGTCTACACGTTCGACTGGCTGGAGGAGATCCTCGACGACCTCTATCGGAACGGGATCTACACGGTCCTCGCGACGCCCTCCGGCGCGAAGCCGCTCTGGATGAGCGAGAAATACGAGGAGGTCCGGCGCGTGCAGGAAAACGGCGTGCGGGACCGCTCCGGCGGGCGGCACAACCACTGCTACACCTCGCCGTACTACCGGGAGAAGGTCCGGGAGATGGACCGCCGCCTCGCGCTGCGCTTCGGGAAGCACCCGGGGGTCATCCTCTGGCACCTCTCGAACGAATACGGCGGCGCGTGCTACTGCCCGCTGTGCGTCGAAGCGTTCCGCGCGTGGCTGCGGGAGAAATACGGCACGCTCGACGCGCTGAACCTCGCGTGGTGGACGCATTTCTGGAGCCACACCTACACGGACTGGGACCAGATCTACCCGCCCGTCCCGAATGGCGAGACCTGCACCCACGGCCTCACGCTCGACTGGAAGCGCTTCGTCACGCGCCAGACGGTCGACTTCATGAAGATGGAGCGCGACGCGGTGAAGTCCGTCTGCCCCGAGATCCCGGTCACGGCGAACCTCATGGGCTTTTACGACGGGCTCGACTACTTCAAATTCGGGCCGGAGCTCGATGTCGTCTCGTGGGACAACTACCCGCAGTGGCACACGAGGGACAACGCGGAGATCGCGGTCTTTTCCGCGCTCACCCACGACCTGATGCGCGGGATCAAGCGCGCGCCGTTCCTCTTGATGGAATCGACGCCGAGCTCGACGAACTGGACCCCCGCCGCGATGCTCAAGCGCCCGGGAATGCACCTGCTCTCCTCCCTGCAGGCGGTGGCGCACGGCTCGAACTCCGTGCAGTACTTCCAGTTCCGCAAGGGGCGCGGCTCCTCGGAGAAGTTCCACGGCGCGGTCGTCGACCATGTGGGCGACCGCGGGCCGCTTGCGATCGCGCGCACGGAGAACACCCGCGTGTTCCGCGACGTGAAGGAGGTCGGGGAGCGGCTCGCTTTCCTCAACGGGGACGGGCGGCTCTACGGGACGGAGGTCAGGGCGGAGGTTGCGATCGTCTTCGACACGGAGAACCGCTGGGCCATCGACGGCGCGGCGGGCCTGCGCAACTGCGGCACGAAGTATGTGGAGACCGTCCTCGAGCACTACCGGACTTTCTGGGAGAAGGGCGTGCAGGTGGACGTCACCGACATGGACGGCGATCTCTCCGGCTACAAGCTCGTGATCGCGCCGATGCTCTACATGGTGCGCGGCGGCTTCGAGCGGAAGCTGAAAGCGTTCGTCGAGAACGGCGGGACGCTCGTCGCGACGTACTGGACGGGCCTCGTCGACGAGACCGATCTCTGCGTCACGGGCGGGTTCCCCGGCAACATGACGGACCTTTTCGGCCTCTGGGACGAGGAATGGGACGCGCTGCCGGACGGCTTCACGAACGGCGTCGAGGTCGACGGGACGGTGTACACGGCGCGGGAGGTCTGCGCGCGGATCCACCCGACGACGGCGGAGGTGCTCGGCGTGTACACCGAGGACTTCTACCGCGGCGAGGCGGCGTTCACGCGGAACCGCTTCGGCGCGGGCACGGCGTACTACCTCGCGGCGCGCACCGATACCGATCTGCTCCGTCGGCTGTACGGGACGCTCCTCGAAACGCTCGGCATCCGGGCGGCGCTGCCCGGCGCGGTCCTGCCGCGCGGCGTGACGGCGCACGCGCGGGAGAGCGGGACCGCGCGGTTCGTCTTTGTCGGGAACTACACGGACGCGCGGGCGAATACGAGGAGGTTTTCTCCGGAGAACGGGTAAAACTTCTTAATCTTGCCCCCTATGGGTGTGCCGTATTATCGGATTTTACAAAAATTTAATATTTCCTCTGATTTCTGTGGAATTACGGCGAATTTTGTGGTATAGTTTAATAGGTGTTTCCTGCGCCGCTTCGGTGAGGCGGCGCGGAGACCCCTCAAAACTGCCGCGACATTCGGCAGCCGCTGCAACGATCATGCGTGTCAGGAGGCAATCATGGCAAAGCAAGCAAACGCGACGTATTTCAGCGCGGAAAACCGCGTGGCCCCGCTCGGCATCGTACCCCTTGCGGGCGCGCAGGAGCTCTCGGAGAAGATCGAGGCGCATCTGCTCCGCTGGGCGAAGCGCGCCGGGCTCGACTACGAGACCTTTATGATCCAGAACGACTGTCCGCGCTTTTCTTCCGGCGACGGCAAAGGGCTCATCCGGTCCACCGTGCGCGGCTACGACTTATACTTCATCGTTGACGTCGGCAATTACAGTGTGACGTACAACTATTTCGGCAAGGAAAACCGGATGTCTCCCGACGACCACTATCAGGACCTCAAGCGCCTGATCCAGGCCGCGAGCGGCAAGGCGCACCGGATCAACGTCGTGATGCCGCTGCTCTACGGCGGGCGGCAGCACCGCCGCAGCTACCGGGAGTCGCTGGACTGCGCGTTCGCCCTGCAGGAGCTGCAGGCCATGGGCGTCGCGAACATCGTCACCTTTGACGCGCACGACCCGCGCGTGCAGAACGCCGTCCCGCTGATGGGCTTTGACAATCTCATGCCGACGTATCAGGTCATGAAGAAGCTCTTCAAGGACTTCCCGGACATCTCCACCGACAAAAGCGATTTCATGGTGGTCGCGCCGGACGAGGGCGGCCTGAACCGCAATATGTACTATGCCTCCGTGCTCGGGGTGGATCTCGGGATGTTCTACAAGCGCCGGGATTACTCCAAGGTCGAAAACGGCCACAACCCGATCGTCGCGCACGAATACATGGGCACGTCGGTCGAGGGGAAGGACGTGTTCGTCTCCGACGACATCATCTCCTCGGGCGAGTCGATCCTCGACATCGCGGAGAACGTCAAGGAGCGCCGCGCGAACCGGTTCTTCGCCTATGCGACGTATACGATCTTCACGAACGGTCTGGAGAAGTTCGACGAAGCGTACCGGCAGGGGCTGATCGACGGCATCTTCGGCAGCAACCTGACTTATCTGAACCCCGAACTGCGCAACCGCCCGTGGTTCCACGAGGTGGACGTCTCGAAGTACGTCGCGTACTTCATCTCCGCGCTGAACCACGACGCCTCCATCAGCACGCTGCTCGACCCGCACAGCAAGATCGCGCAGCTCCTCGAAAAGCGCGCTGCGGACCGCGCGAAGTACATGGACGAGCAGCTCAGCCTGTGATCGCTTTGGGTTGACCTTTTCGCGCCGCTGTGCTATACTTGGTCGTGGCGGCGCGGACGTTCCGTTTTTCAAAAGCAAGCGGCTCTGCCGCGTCCCGGGCGGACGGCCTCCGCCCGGGCATATATTGGGCTGTCGCCAAGCGGTAAGGCAACGGACTTTGACTCCGTCACCCGTGGGTCCGAATCCCGCCAGCCCAGC
>CANQIG010000105.1 GCA_947623765.1 uncultured Clostridia bacterium
TCCTTCTTCGCGTAGATCTCGCCGCGCTTGCAGGTGTTCCCCTCGACCTTCACGACCTCGCCGTTTTCGAGCGTGACGGTGAGCGGACAGCCCAGCGGGCAGTTGATACAGATGAGGTTTCTCGTTTCCATGTCAGTCCTCCTCCGTCGTGACCGTAATCTTCCCGACGTTTTTACCCAGCAGGTCCGCGCGCTTTAAAACGACCTGCTCCATCTCGCCCGGGGCCATGACCTGCTTTTTCCGGTGCAGCACGCGTTCGCCGTCGAGGTAAACGCTGGTGTAGACGTTTTTATAGATGTTCCCGACGCGGAACCGCACCGTGAGCGTCTCCGGCATATACGCCGGGTCCACGGCGCTTGGCACCGTGTAGCGCACGCCGCCGCCCACCGCGATCGGGATCTCGTCCCCCTCTGCTTTTTCGGGCCGTCCCGCGGCGATGTACTCCGCCGCCGCTCTGCCCGCCGCCGCGGCCTCCTCGGAGACGTAGTCCACGAGGTCGTGGACGTGCAGCACGTTCCCGCAGGCGAAAACGCCCGGCACGCTCGTCATGAGCCGCTCGTTGACCGTCGGGCCGTTCGTCGCGCGGGAGAGCTCCACGCCCGCCCCGCTCGAGAGCTCGTTCTCCGGGATCAGGCCCACGGAGAGCATCAGCGTGTCGCAGGAGTAATACTCCTCCGTCCCGGGGATCGGCTGGAGGTTCCCGTCCACCTCGGAGATGACAACGCCCGTCACGCGGTCCTTGCCGCGGATCTCCGTCACGGTGTGGGAGAGCCTGAGCGGGATGCCGTAGTCGTCAAGGCACTGGACGATGTTCCTTTTCAGCCCGCCGGAATACGGCTGCAGCTCTGCGACGACCTTCACCTTCGCGCCCTCGAGCGTCATGCGCCGCGCCATGATGAGTCCGATGTCGCCCGAGCCGAGGATCACGACCTCATGGCCGGGCATCTGTCCCTCCATGTTGACGAGCCGCTGCGCGGTCCCTGCGGAGTAGACCCCTGCGGGCCGAAAGCCCGGGATGTTCAGCGCGCCTCTCGAGCGCTCGCGGCAGCCCATCGCGAGGATGACCGCCCCGGCCTCGATCGTGACGAGCCCCTTTTCCCGGCTGACCGCCGTGACGACGCGGTCCTTCGAGAGCGAGAGCACCATCGTCGAGAGCCAGACCTCCGCATCAGTCTGAGCGACCTTCTCCTCGAACCGCGCGGCGTACTCCGGGCCGGTCAGTTCTTCTTTAAATGTATGCAGGCCAAAGCCGTTGTGGATGCACTGGTTCAAAATGCCGCCGAGCCGCACGTCGCGCTCCAAAATGAGCACGTCCTTCGCCCCGGCCTCCTTCGCGGCGAGCGCCGCGGCAAGCCCCGCCGGGCCGCCGCCGATGATGACGATTTCGCGTTTCATAAAGCTCCCCCCTATTTCGTTTTCCCGTAGACGAGCACGGAAGCGGGCGTGTTCTTGCGGATCGCGTCGAGCGGCAGGCCCAGCTCGCGGGAGAGGATCTCCATGACGCGCGGCGAGCAGAACCCCGCCTGGCAGCGCCCCATCCCGGCGCGCGTGCGGCGCTTCACGCCGTCGAGCGTCGTCGCGCCGGGCGTGCGGCGGATCGCGTCGACGATCTCGCCCTCGCTGACCGTCTCGCAGCGGCAGACGATGCTCCCGTAGAGCGGGTTCTCCGCGATGTACTTCGCGCGCTCCTCCTCGGGCAGGGTGTAGATGTGCGGCACGCCCTTGCGAACAGGGTCGAAGTCCGCGCGCTTCGCAAGGCCGAGCGACGCGGCGACCGTTTCCGCCATGTATTCCCCGATGGCCGGCGCGGAGGTCAGCCCCGGCGATTCGATGCCCGCCGCCTCAAAGAAGCCCGGCGCCGCCTCGCGTAGGAGGAAGTCGTCCGCGTCGGTGTGCGCGCGCAGCCCCGAAAACGACGTGATGACCTGCCGCGTCGGCAGCGACTTCACGCTGAGCGCCGCGCGCTTTTGCAGGTCCGCAAGGCCGAACGCCGTCGTCGCGGTGTATTCCTTATCGTCGGTGTCCTCGGCGGTCGGGCCGAGGAGCAGATTCCCGTGGACCGTCGGCGTGACGAGCACACCCTTGCCGAGCTTTGTCGGCAGCTGGAAGATCGTCCGGTCAACGAGCCCCCCGACGGTCTTGTCGCAGAGGCAGTATTCGCCGCGCCGCGCCGTCACGGTGTAGTCGTGCGGCAGCAGCAGATCGTGGACCCGGTCCGCGTAGACGCCCGCCGCGTTGACGACCGCCTTCGCCCGGATCTCGCCGCTTTCCGTCTCGAGCGCAAAGCCGTCCGCATCGCGCGCGATCCCTGTAACGCCGCTCAAAAAGCGGAACTCGGCCCCGTTTTTCGCCGCGTTTTCCGCAAAGCCGAACGTCAGCTCAAACGGGCAGACGATGCCCGAAGACGGGCACCAGAGCGCCGCGACGACGTTCTCGGAGAGGTTCGGCTCCATCTCGCGGGCCTTCTCCCCGGAGACGATCTCCAATCCCTCCACGCCGTTTTTCACGCCCCGTTCATAGAGCGTCTCGAGCGCCGGCCGGTCCTCCTCCCGGAAGCACAGCACGAACGCGCCGTTTCTCCGGAAGGGCACGTCCAGCTCCTCGGAGACGCGCGTCATCATCCGGTTGCCGAGGACGTTCATCTTCGCCTTCACCGTGCCGTTTTCCGCGTCGAACCCGCCGTGGACGATGGCGCTGTTCGCCTTGGAGGTCCCGGTGCAGACGTCCTCGCCCTTCTCCACAACGACCACCGACGCGGTGTACCGCGTCAGCTCCCGCGCGATCGCGCAGCCGATCACACCGGCCCCGATCACCGCAACATCATACATAGTTTCACGTTCCTTCCCTCCGGCCCCAAAAGCCGGTCTTTCACTTCGCGCGGCCCGAGGCCGCCGTATACAAGTCTCCTTGTATTTTAGCACAGAAAGCCGCAGGAATCAACGGAAAAAGCGGAAAAGGCGGCGGGATTTTCTTTCCGTCCCCCAAGATCGCGTTTTTCTTGCGCGGCGGGACAAGTCGTGCTATAATAGGAAAAAACAGCGGGAGGCGAAACGCATGGAGAAGCAAAAGGCCCCGTGGAACAGTCCGCAGCTGCGGGAGCTCTTCCTCTACCTCATCGTGGGCGGCCTCGCGACGCTCGTGGAGTGGGCCGGGTTCTGGGTGCTGGACTCCGGTCTGCACCTGCACTATCTCCTCGCGACGACGCTCGCGTTCGCGGTCTCGACCTTCGCGAACTGGGCGTTCGGCCGCCTGCTCGTGTTCAAAAGGCGCGAGGGCCAGTCGCTCGGCAAGGAGATCGTCTCGGTGTATCTCGCGGCAGCCGTCGGACTGCTCTTGAGCCTCGGGATCATGTACGTGCTCGTCGATCTTCTGCACTTCGTGAAGATGCTCTCGAAGATCGCCGCGACGGTCCTCGTCTTCGCGTACAACTATCTGATCCGCAAGCTCGTCATCTATCGGAAGCCGTAAGGAGGCGCTGTCATGAACGACATTTCCGTGTTTTTCGCACACATCGAGGAGGCCGCCGCGCAGGAGGGCCTTCCCCTCGCCGAGGTCTGCCGCCGCGCGAAGTCCTTCGGGTTCGACGCGGTGGAGATGGACGCCGCGCGCCTCGCGGCCGAAGACGGCCCGGTGCTGCTCGCCGCCGCGCGGGACGCGGGCCTTCGCGTGAACTGCGTCAACACGTTCTTCAACTTCGGCGCGTCGGAGGACAGCGCCGCAGACGCGTCCGCGATCGACGACGCGGTCGCCCTCGCAAAGCGCGCCGGGAGCGCGAAGATCCTCGCGATCCCCGGCTTTCTCACCGACGCGGAGATGACGCGCACCTCCGCCGCCTTCGCCCGCCGCCGCGCGCGGATGGCCGAGGCGATGCGCGCGCTCTGCGGGAAGGCCGCCGCAGCGGGCGTCGCCGTCCTCATGGAGGACTTCGACCTCGACCGCGCCCCGTTCCATAACGCGGAAGAGCTGCTCTGGTTCATGGAGAACGTCGAGGGCCTGCGCTGCGCGTTCGACACCGGGAATTTCCTCTACGCCGAGGAGGACGCGTCCGCCGTGCTGGAGAAATTCCTGCCGTACATCGGCCTCGTCCACTGCAAGGACCGCAGCCTCGCCGAAAACGACGGCGATCCGAAAACGACCGTCGCCGGGCGGACGCTTTACCCCGCTGCAGTCGGCGGCGGCGAGATCGGCATCGAGGGCATCGTCCGGCGCGTCGTGTCCGCCGGCTACACGGGGACCTTCGCGGCGGAACACTACGGCTCCAAGCATCAGCTTTCCGACATGGAACGCTCCGCAAATTATTTACACCGCGTCCTCGGATGAGGCCGCCGTCCAAGAAGGGGGAATCTTCATGCTGCTGCACACCAAATCCAAACTGCTCTCGATCCACCAGAAAATGGATATTCTGGACGAAGACGACCGCGTCGTCTACACGGTGGAGAGCAAGGTCGTCTCCATCCACAACACCACCACGGTCACCGACGCCGACGGGCAGGAGGTCGCCGTCCTCACGCACAAGCCCATCTCCCTGCACGAGACCCACGACATCGCCATGACGTCCGGGGAAAAGATCGAGCTGCGCACGGAGCTGTTCCACTTCACGGACGACGTCGTGGACCTCACCGGCGTCGGCTGGCAGCTGCGCGGCGATATGCTCCAGCACAACTACGAGATCGTCGACGGCGACGGGCGCGTCCTCGCGACGGCGCACCACAAGTGGGCCTCCCTGCACGACGTCTACACGATCGACATCCTCGACGAGTCCCAGACGGACCGCATCGTCTGCGTGTACGTCGCGCTCGAAAAGATCATCCGGGAGCGCGAGACCCGCCGCGCGAACAGCGAACCCCAGCGCTGAATCCCGACCCGCAAAAAAGCCCCGTAATCCACGGGGCCTTTTTCCCTACCTTTTCTGTAGAAAAGGTAGGACCAAAAGACTTTTGACGTTGGTTTTATTGGGCCTTCCTGTCTCGGGAACCTCGGCGCAAATCGTTTTCCTTCCGCCCCGCGCAGTCCGCTTTCCCGAAAAGCCCGCCGCAAATCCTTTTTCGTCTGTATCCTCGACGAGTCCCAGAACTGAATCCCGACCCGCAAAAGAGGCCCCGTGATCCACGGAGCCTTTTTCCCTACCTTTTCTGGACCCACCTTTTCTGTAGAAAAGGTAGGGCCAAAAGACTTTTATCGTCTGTTTTATTGGGCCTTCCTGTCTCGGGAACCTCGGCGCAAATCGTTTTCCTTCCGCCCCACAGGCCCCGCTTTCCCGACAGCTCGCCGCAAAACGCCCGCATCCGCAGGGACCCGGATTTAGAATCCAATCCCCTCGCTGCGCTCCATCTGCGCCAGCAGCCGCTCATAATACTGCCGCTGAAACAGCAACCGCTCCGCGATCATTCTCTGGGCAGTTTGGGTGGCGTACTGCTCTCCCATCAGGAGCCGGATCCGTTCCAGTTTCCCGACGAGCCATTTTTTCTTATCCGCCAAGGTGCGGTCACGGAAACCGTCGTACACCATGGATTCATAGATCCG
Organism: uncultured Clostridia bacterium; assembly: GCA_947623765.1. Classification (GTDB taxonomy): domain Bacteria; phylum Bacillota; class Clostridia; order Oscillospirales; family Acutalibacteraceae; genus Hominenteromicrobium. The sequence goes on from CANQIG010000105.1 coordinate 5,524, forward strand.
GTAAACGTCGAAGTGATCGACCTCGTCGGCGTCGTGGATGCTGCGGGCAAAAACGGTTTTCTCGCCCGGAAAACCGGCGTTTCCGTCCACGTGCATCGCGATGCCGCAGCAGATCTCCCGCACCCGTTCCCGTTCCAGAACGAGCTGTTCCAGAAAGGGCCTTGCGATCCGCGCCGAGATCCGCCCGTGCTCCGGCCAGTCCGGCCAGTTGTCCTGCGAACACAGGCAATACCCCACATCGTGCAGCAGCCCGCCGATGATCAGCCCTTCCTCGTCCAGCCCCTCCGCGCGGGCGATCTCCCCGGCAGCGCGCGCCACCCGGTAAGAGTGCTCCAGCCGATACGCCAGATCGGCTGGATTCGTCTTATAATAGCCGCTGCCGTCAAACTGTTCTTTCAAAAACGCTTCCGTTTTCTGTATCTTGGTCATGAAAAAACTTCCTCCACTTACCCCGGGTCTTGAGGCGGACATTCCTCCGCCGCATCCAACGCCGCAGCGTGAACTCTATATAATTTTTTTCTTGCTGCCCTAGTATACCATTCCATTCCCCAAAACGCAAGGCAAAGCCCCGAGGGGAAGCGCGCCGCCTTCTCCCGGGGCTTTTGCTTGTGTTTTTTTTTGACGCGCGGTCCGACGGGGCTCAATACCGGTTGTCGTAGACGCGGGTGGACTTTTTCTCGCTGCGCGGCAGCTCGCCGAGCGCGACGGGCTTCGGCACGACGGTGAGGCCGACCTTCGCCTTGAACTCGCGCTGCACGTTCAGCCCGACGGCCTCCTTGTCGACGCCGGCCTCGGTCTCGAAGAACAGCGTCATGATGTCGCGGCCGTAGAGGTGGTCGATCATCACCTGATACTCGCTCGAGACGCCCGGGATGTCGCGGAGCACGTCCTCGATCTGTCCCGGATAGATGTTGACGCCCTTCACCTTCACCATGTCGTCGCTGCGGCCGATGAGGATGTCGATGCGCGGGAACTCGGAGCCGCAGGTGCACTTCTCCGGCAGGATGCGCGTGAGGTCGTGCGTGCGGTAGCGGATGAGCGGCGCGCCCTGCTTGCGGAGCGTCGTGATGACCAGCTCGCCGTAGGTGCCGTCGGGCAGGAGCTCGCCGGTCTTCGGGTCGATGATCTCGAAATAGACGAAGTCGTCCCAGTAGTGCATCCCGCTGCCGTCCTTGCAGTTGATGCCGATGCCCGGGCCGTAGATCTCGGTCAGGCCGTAGATGTCGTAGAGCTCGACGCCGAGCTCGCCCGCGATGCGCTTGCGCATCTTCTCGCCCCAGCGCTCGCTGCCGATGACGCCCTTCTTGAGGCGGATCGTGTC
>CANQIG010000106.1 GCA_947623765.1 uncultured Clostridia bacterium
GAGGAGCTCGGGCGGCTGCTCGTCCCGCACGGCGGGACGACGATCATCGCGGACCCGCACGAGATCGTGAACGTCTGCGGAGTGCGGGGCCTCGACTACATGATGCAGGCGGCGAAGGGGACCGCGCTCGACATCCGCTTCATGCTGCCGTCCTGCGTGCCGGCGACGCCGTTCGAGCACGCCGGGGCGGTGATCGGCGCGGCGGAGATGGCGGAGCCGATCCAGAGGGAGGACATCCTCGGCCTCGGGGAGTTCATGGATTTCCCGGGCGTGATCTCGGCGAACGACGCGGTCCTCGATAAGCTCCTGACCGCGAAAAACGCGGGGAAGCTCATCGACGGGCACAGCCCGGGCGTTTCCGGGAACGACCTCAACGCGTACGTCTCGGCGGGCATCCTCGCGGACCACGAGTGCTCGACCGTGGAGGCCATGCGCGACCGCATCGCGCGCGGGATGTACGTCCTGCTGCGCGAGGGCTCGGCGTGCCATGACCTCAGGAACCTGCTGCCGGGCGTGACGGCGGAGAACAGCCGCCGGTGCCTGCTCTGCTCCGACGACCGCCAGCCGAAGACGATCCTGCACGAGGGACACATCGACAATCACCTGCGCATCTGCGTGGAAATGGGCATAGATCCGATCACGGCCATCCGCATGGCGACGCTGAACGCCGCCGAGTGCTTCCGGCTCTTCGACCGCGGCGCGATCGCGCCGGGCCGCCGCGCGGACATCGTGCTCTTCGACGACCTGAAGGACTTTGGCGTCCACAAGGTCTGGTGCGCGGGCGTGCTCGCGGCTGAGGAGGGGAAATACCTGCTGCCGGTCGTCCGTTCGGACGATTCCGCTGTGCGGGGGAGCGTCGTGCTGAAGGAATTCTCCCGCGAGAAGCTCAAAATGCACCTGAAAAGCAGCCGCGTCCACGCGGTCGGCATCCTGCCGGGCGGCGTTGTCACGGCGAAAAAGACCGTGGATGTGCGGCTCGACGGGGACGGCGAGTTCGTCTTCGAGCCGGAGAAGGACATCGTGAAGGTGGCCGTCGTCGAGCGGCACCAGGGGACCGGGAACGTGGCCTGCGGGTTCCTCTCCGGGTACGGCATCCGGCGCGGCGCGGTGGCGCTCTCCGTCGCGCACGATTCGCACAACATCATCGCGGTCGGCGTGAGCGACGAGGAGATCGAGTTCGCCGTGAACGCGCTCGCGGCGCAGAACGGCGGGATCGTGCTCGCGCTCGACGGGAAGGTGGTCGAATCCATGCCGATGCCCATCGCCGGGCTGATGAGCGACCAAAGCGGCGAATGGGTGGACGCGCGGCTGGACGCGATCCACACGGCGGCGTACGAGACGCTCGGCGTACACCGCGAGGTGGAGCCCGTGATGACGCTGTGCTTCATGTCGCTCGCGGTGATCCCGGAGCTCAAGCTGACGGATATGGGCCTGTTCGACGTGACGCAGTTCCGGTTCATTCCGGTCGAGGCGGACGGGGACTGAAAACCGAAGAAAACGAAGCGCTGGGGCTCGCCGGAAAGGCGGGCCCTTTTGTTGTCGGCTTTCGCGGCAGGCATTGAGCGCGGGGAGGGAGGGAGCTTGTGGGGTTCGCCATTCAGAAAAGCCAGCGAGAGAAAGAAATCGCCCATTTGTGGGCGGTCGGGCGAGGGATGCAGGCGGAAAACCGTTCCATGCGCCTGCACTGGCAACAGGGCTTTTCAGGGCAAGACCAGGCCACCGGCGAAGCCGGTGGCCCGGTCTGTATGCTTTGACGGCAGGTGTCGGGCACGGCGAGGAAGGAAGCTTGCCCAGTCCATCATTCCGGAAAACCCACGGGGAAAAGAAAATCGCACGTTTCTGGGCGGCGGGGAGAGGGATGCAGGCGGGAAAGAGTTCCATTCGGCGGTGCCGGTGGGCCTGACGGGATAAAAGATGGCAACGATGGCAGGAAATGTCAGTTGACGGGAGAATATTTGTTCGATATACTGAAAGAGGGAAAACGAAAGCTGGGGGACTGTGCAGCCGTCCGGACGGGGCGGGGCGGTCCCCGCATTTTTCTGAAAGGAGACGGAAAATGAGACAAGAGGCATTGTATGCTGTGCCGTTTGAGGGGATGACCTTCGAGGTGCGGCGCAGGCTCTCCGGGCCGACGCGCCGGGTGACCTTCCAAGGGCGCGGCACCGTGCGGCGCGCGTTCTCCGCGATGCGGCGGTACGGGATCTTCGCGGCGCGCCTCGTCTGCGCGGAGGGCGACGACTACGACACGCACTGGGAGGTGCTCCTGCCGGAGCGCGTCGACGGCGCGGAGCGGGAGCGGCTCGTCGGGCGGACGGCGTCGCTGCTGGGTTCGTGGCGGGCGGCGCAGGGCGAGCCCGGCGCGAATGCGCTCTACCGGGAGTACCGGTTTTTGGCCGACGTATGCTGTGCGCTCGGGCTCGGGCGGAAGCTGCGCGGCAGGCTGCTCGGGGTGGACCCGGACCGTGCGCTGGGCGATCTGGACGGCGCGCGGGACGCGGTGCGCCGGTTTGAGGCGGCGAAGCGCCGCCGCGCGCCGGAAAAGCGGGAGGAGGCGGAAGCATGGCGCTGAGAACGGAAAAAAGCGCGGCGTTCGCCGTCCGGGAAATGTAAAAAAGAGACAGGGAAAGGGAGGAGACTATGGAATTTTTCGCAGAATTTTGGGCCGCCTACGGCGCGGAGCTGATCCACACGGCGGTGCTCGGGCTGATCGGCTACTTCGGCTTCGTCTTGAAGCGGCTCTGCACGCGGTTTTTCGACACGCAGGCGAAGCGCGACATTGCCAGGACCTGCGTCTCGTTCGTCGAGCAGCTTTTTGCCGACCTGCACGGGCAGGACAAGCTCGACCGCTGCACGGAATGGATGGAGAAGCTGCTCATGCAGCAGGGGATCTCCGTCTCCGAGGAGGAACTGCGCGTGTGGATCGAATCCGCGGTGCGGGAGATGAACGCGGCGCTCTCCGGCGACGACGCGTCCGCCGCCGGGAAATGACGGCGGCGCGGGAGAAAAGCGGATGAATGGGATCTTCACACTGCCGTGGAAGGAGATCTTCGGGTGGATCTCCGGGATCCTCTGCGCGGCGTCGGTCTTCGTGGAGATCGCGCCGGTCAAGATCAACCCGGTCTCCGCGCTGCTCAAGTGGATCGGGAAGCGCATGACCGGCGACGTGCTGGCGCGCGTCGAGGAGCTGGAGGCGAAGACGGAGGAGCAGAACGCGGTCAACTGCCGCGTGCGCATCCTGCGGTTCGGGGACGAGATCCGCAGGGAGGTGCGCCATTCCATGGAGAGCTTCGATCAGGTCCTCTCGGACATCGACACGTACGAGCGGTACTGCGAGACGCACAGGAGTTTCAAAAACAACAAGACCGCCGCGACGACCGCGAAGATCAAGCAGGTGTATTTGCAGCGGATGGACAGCAACGATTTTCTGTAAGAAAGAAGTGGTTTTATGGCATATACGAACAGCCCGCTCGCGTCTCTGCGGCACATTTCCCCGAACCGCAGCAGCCCGAGAGAGCGCTCGATCGACCGCATCTCGATCCACTGCGTCGTCGGGCAGTGCTTTGCGGAAACGCTGGGCAACGTGTTCGCGCCGGTCTCGAAGGGCGCGTCCTGCAACTACGGCGTCGGGTGCGACGGGGAGATCATCCTCGTCGTCGAGGAGAAGGATCGGTCCTGGTGCACCTCGAGCCCCTCGAACGACAGCCGCGCCGTCACGGTCGAGGTCGCGAGCGACACGTTCGAGCCGTACGCGGTCAGGACGAAAGCGTATGAAGCGCTTTTGGATCTCGTGACGGATATTTGCAGGCGGAACGGCAAGACGAAGCTCCTCTGGTTCGGCGAGAAAGAGAGGAGTCTCGCGTATGTCCCGCAGGAGACGGAAATGGTGATGACGGTCCACCGGTGGTTCGAGAACAAATCGTGCCCGGGCGCGTATCTCTTTGAGCGCCACGGCGCGATCGCGGAGGAAGTCAACCGCCGCCTGCGCGGAGAGCCCGCACAGGAAGTCCCGCCTGCGCCTCTGCCGGACACGGAGCACCTCTACCGCGTCCGGAGAGCATGGGCGGACGCGGCTTCCCAAAAGGGCGCGTTCTCCGTTTTGGAAAACGCGAAAAAGTGCGCGAAGGAGAACCACGGGTACACGGTGTTCGACGAGAGCGGCGCCGCCGTCTTCGACCCCGGCTTCCAGCCGTACACCGTGCGAACGGTCTGCGATGTGCTGAACATCCGGAGCGCCCCGACGACGGCGGGCAGGATCACGGGGCAGATCCGGGACAAGCGCCTGTACACCGTCACGGAGGAGGCGGACGGGACCGGTTCCGAGAAGGGCTGGGGGAGGCTCAAAAGCGGGGCCGGGTGGATCGCGCTGGACTGGGTAAAGCGCGCGGAATAACGCGCGGAACGGGAGCCGCGCCGGGGCGTTTCGCTTCGGCGCGGCGGCGCTTTTTTCGCTCGGAAACAATCGGCGCGCGCTTGACAGAAGAGGGGAAAAGGAGTACACTATATGAGATGCGTCCCGGGCGGGAAAACCGGGGCGGGAAGGGAGAACGGAGATGCGAAGGACGGACCGCATACAGAATATGACCGAGGGGAACCCGATGCGGCTCCTCGTCTTCTTTGCCGTGCCGCTCCTGCTCGGGAACCTGTTCCAGCAGCTCTATTCCGTCGTCGACGGGATGGTGCTCGGGCGGGGCGTCGGCGTGGACGCGCTCGCGGCGGCGGGTGCGAGCGGCTCGGTGCATTTTTTCATTTTCGGCTTTGTGAACGGCCTGACGCACGGGTATTCGATCCTCGTGGCGCAGCGCTTCGGCGCGGGGGAAGCGCGCGGGGTGCGGGCGGCGGTCGCGAACGCGGGGTTCGTCGCGGCGGCGTCTTCGGCGGTGATCATGGCGGCGAGCCTGCTGCTTTCCCGGCCGCTGCTGCGCCTCATGCGCACGCCGGACGATCTCTTTGAAAACGCGCTCCTCTATCTGCGGATCCTGCTCGTCGGGATCTTCGCGACGGTGTTCTACAACGTGCTCGCGGCGATCCTGCGGGCGCTCGGCGACAGCGTCTCGCCGCTGATCGTCATCGTCGTGAGCTCGGCGCTGAACGTCGTGCTCGACCTGCTCTTTGTGATGGTCTTCCGCTGGGGCGTCGCCGGGGCGGCCTGGGCGACGGTGCTCGCGCAGCTCGTTTCGGGCTTTATATGCCTCGCGGTCCTGATGCGCCTGCCGATGATGCGCTTTGAGAAGGGGGACGCGCGGCCAGACCTCCGAACGATGGGCGAGCTGCTGCGGCTCGGCGTGCCTGTCGGGCTGATGAACTCCGTCACGGCGGTCGGCGGGATGGTGCTGCAGGGCGGCGTGAATACGCTCGGCTCCAAGGCCGTCGCGGCGTACACGGCGGTCGGGCGCATTTTCTCGCTCGCGGAGCAGCCGGGCGTGATCGTCGGGCTCTCCCTCGGGACGTTCGTCGGGCAGAACCGCGGCGCGAGGCGCTTTGACCGCGTCCGCCTCGGCGTGCGGCGGGCCATTCTGCTGACCGTCCTCGTGAACGCCGCCGTCGGCGCGGCGCTGATCTTCTTCGGGCGCGGCATGATCGCGGCGTTCGTCTCCCCGGAGGAGACCGAGGTGATCGGGATCGCGTATCCGTTCCTCGTCACGGCGGGGTTTGCCGAATGGGTGCTCGGGCTGCTTTTCATCTACCGGAATGCGCTGCAGAACCTCGGGGATACGTTCGTCCCGATGCTTTCCGGCGGGCTGGAGCTCCTCCTGCGCGTCTCGCTGCTCTGGCTCTTTACCGGGGCTGTCGCGGACATCGGGTTCTCTGCGCTGATCGTCGCGGAGATCGGCGCGTGGGTCGGCGCGGCGGTGATGCTCTGCATCGCCTACTACGTGAGAGCCGCGCACTTCGGAAAGGATTTGGAAGGGAAATGACGTGAAACGGGAAGTATTTGAAGGGTATTTACCTGTATTTGGGCGGTAAGGATTTTGGCCGAGATTCGGTTTTGCGCCGGGACAATGAGATTTGGCAAGGGCAAAATTGGACAGCGGGTTCTCCTGCGAGGTGCGTTCTCGCGTTTTGCCGCGCCGCGCGGAACGGCGATGGAAGGGAATTAACGTGCAACGGGGCATATTTGACGCGCATTTACCTGTGTTTGAGCGGTAAGGTTTTGCGATGGGAGAAAGAAATTAGGCAAGGGAAAAGAGCGAAAGTAGGACGGCGTGTTCCACTGCGGGGTGTGTTCTGGCGTTTTGTCGTGCCGCGCGGAACGGCGATGGAAGGGAATTAACGTGCAACGGGGCATATTTGACGCGCATTTACCTGTGTTTGAGCGGTAAGGTTTTGCGATGGGAGAAAGAAATTAGGCAAGGGAAAAGAGCGAAAGTAGGACGGCGTGTTCCACTGCGGGGTGTGTTCTGGCGTTTTGTCGTGCCGCGCGCAACGGCACTGGAAGGGAATTCACATGAAACGGCACGTATTTGACGCGCATTTAGGGGTATTTGGGCGATAAGGTTTTGGCGGAGATTTGATTTTGCGCCGGGAGGAAGAGATTTGGCAAGGGAAAAGATCAAAAACATGACGGTGGGTCCGCCCGCGCGGCTCATCCTCGCGTTCGCGGTGCCGCTGATGCTCGGGAACGTGTTCCAGCAGCTTTACACCGTGGTGGACACCGCGATCGTCGGGCAGGCGCTCGGCGTTTCGGCGCTCGCGGCGCTCGGCGCGGCGGACTGGTTCAACTGGCTCGTGCTGGGCATGGTGACGGGCCTCGCGCAGGGCTTTTCGATCTATATGTCGCAGCGGTTCGGCGC
>CANQIG010000107.1 GCA_947623765.1 uncultured Clostridia bacterium
GCCCTGCACGAAAAATTTCCGTTTTGACATGGACACGGCTCCTCAGGCGCTGGGGCGCGGAGATTTTTCCCGGAACTTCCCTTGCATCTTCTCCGCCGCCGTTGTATACTGGAAGCGGACGCGGGCAGCCCCCGCGCCGCTATGGAACTGAAACCGGATTCCGAAAGGGGAGGAACAGCATGGAGGAAACGAAAAGCTGGGTCGAGGTGGCCGTCACCGTCCCGGCGAAGGACATCGACCGCGCGGGCGACATCGCGCAGATGGTCGTACCCTACGGCATCTATATGGAGGATTATTCCCATTTAGAAGAGGAGGCCATGGAGATCGCGCACATCGATCTGATCGACGAGGCGCTTTTGCAAAAGGACCGCACGAAGGGGATCGTCCACGTCTATCTCTCGCCGGAGGACCATCCGGCGGAGGCTATCGCGTTCCTCACCGAGCGGTACACCGCCGCGGGCATCGACTTTTCGATCGCGACGGAGAATGTCGACGAGGAGGACTGGATCAACAACTGGAAGCAGTATTTCAAGCCGCTCCCCGTCGGGGAGAAGCTGCTGATCCGGCCGATCTGGGAGGAGCTCGCCGACCCCGCCGGGCGGGTCGTGCTCGATCTCGAGCCGGGCCTCGCCTTTGGCACCGGGACGCACGAGACGACGCGCCTTTGCATGGAGCTGATGGAAAAGTGCGTGAAGCCGGGCGTGCGGTTCCTCGACGTGGGCTGCGGGAGCGGCATCCTCTCCGTCGCGGCGCTGCTGCTCGGCGCGGGAAATGCTGTCGGCGTGGACATCGACCCGCTCGCCGTCAAGACCGCCGAGCAGAACGCCGCGCAGAACCGTGTCGCGGACAAGTTCACCGGCATCTGCGGCGATCTCGCGCAGAAGGTCACGGGGAAATACGATGTGGTCGCGGCGAACATCGTCGCGGACGTCATTATACGCCTCGCGGACGACTGCCCGCGCTTCATGGCCGAGAACAGCGTCCTCATCGTCAGCGGCATCATCGACACCCGCGAGGCCGAGGTATGCGCCCGCCTCGAACGGGACTTCACCCTTCTCGAACGCCGCGAAGAACACGGCTGGGTCGCGTTACTTTTCTTGAAAGAAAAGTAACCACCCACCTTTTCTGAAGAAAAGGTGGGCCAAAAGACTTTTGGGTCGCGGAGTCGTTCGCTTCGCGAACTTCGCCGGTGGTTATGAGAGGCGGTGTTCCCGCACCGGATGTTGGGGCTTGTGGGGGTGGCTTCCGCTCTCTGCGAGCCTGAGAAAAAGCTGCCGGTGGAGCGGGGCGTGTTTGGATTTGACCGAGCTGCCGGTCGAGACAAGCAAAAGTTTTTCGAGCACCTTTTTTCAAAAAGGTGCGACCTTGAAGTTTTTCGGGCGCCTTTTTACAAAAAGGCGCGACCTTAGCGACCTTAAAGGAGGAAGGATGAAACTGATTTTGCCCGAACAGGCGGGGGAGGAAAAGATCCGGGACTTTTGGGCGCGGTGCAAGGGGCGGATGGGAAACCCCGGCGCGGTGTGGCCGAAGGGCCGGACGTATGAAGAATGGCTCCGGGACACGGCGGCGCACCGGATGCGCCCGCCGGAGGGGAAAGTCCCCTCGATGCTGCTGTTTTTGACCGACGGGGACGAAACGAAGCTCTACGGCGCGGCGTCCGTGCGGTGGGAGACGAACGCGCGGGTGCTGGAACGCTCCGGGCACATCGGCTACGGCATCGCGCCCGAGGAGCGGAGAAAGGGCTATGCGAAGACGCAGCTGCGGCTCGCGCTCGGCGTTGCGCGGAGCCTCGGCCTGGAACGGGCGCTGGTCACCTGCCTCGAGGAGAACGGCGCCTCGCGGCGGACGATCGAATCCTGCGGGGGCGTATACGAGGACACGCGCGAATGGGGACCGGGCGAGCGGCTGCGGCGGTACTGGTTCACGGTCGCGCCGCCGACGCTCGAGACCACGCGGCTCCGCCTGCGGGAACGGCGCGCGGAAGATGCGCCGGGCCTGTTCGGGAAGCGCGGGAGCGGCGAGGTCTGGGCCATCGAGGAGAAGGCGAGCGGGCGCGCCGTCGGCTCCGTCGGGCTGTACCGCGACCCTATTCAGAGCGACCCGACGGCACGGGTGCTCGGGTGTGTGCTTTCTGAGACGCGCCGGGGGCGCGGCTATGAGAAGGAGGCGGCCGCGCGGCTGGCCGCGTATGGGTTCGAGGCGCTCGCGCTCGAGAACATCTCGATCGTGAATGAAGCGGAGGAATGCGGCTGCACATTGGAGGGCACGGCAAACGGTCCCGCGCGGCGGACGGTGACGCGCGACGAATATTTTTTGAGGAGGCGGGAAAATGTCGAGGCTGAGTGATCTCATTTTGAAAATGACGGAATACGAGGACGGCTGCTTGGAGCGGGTGAACCATTTCCTGAAGGTCTGGGCGTTCGCGAAGGTGATCGCCGAGGGGGAGGGGTTCCCGGAGGAAACGCGGGAGATCCTCGAGGCGGCGGCGGTCGTCCACGACATCGGGATCCGGGTGTGCCTCGAAAAGTACGGGCACTGCCGCGGCCCGGCGCAGGAGAAGGAGGGCCCGCCGCTCGCTTTGGCGATGCTGCCGCTCTGCGGGTACACGGCGGCGGAGACGGCGCGGGTGTGTTTTCTCGTCGGGCACCACCACACGGCGGCGGGCGTCGAGGGGGACGACTGGCGCGCGCTGCTCGAGGCGGACTTCCTCGTGAACGCCTTTGAGGGCGGGATGCAGACGGAGGCCGTCCGCGCGGGGAGGCGGGAGCTATTCCGGACGAAGACGGGGCTGCGGCTGCTCGACGCGATGTATTTTCCCGGGGATGTTCAATAAGCGACTGATTTTTTCGGAAAATCGGAGGTTTTCTTGACATTCCGGGCTCAGCGGTTTATACTAAATTTATCCGTGAGCGCGCGCGGTGCGCGCAAAAACAACCAAAAGGAGCGGTATTCAAATGGCAAGACAATTTCTCTGTTCCAAGACCGAACCCGTCGTGCAGACGAAAGCTGGCAAACTGCGCGGTTTCCAGCTGGACGGCACATACACGTTCCACGGCATCAAATACGCGGACGCGAAGCGTTTCCAGATGCCGACGCCGGTGGAGCCCTGGGAGGGCGTGAAGGACGCGCTGGCGTACGGGTACGTCTGCCCGATGCTGAACCAGGATTCGCCCTCGAACGAGCTGCTCGTCCCGCACCGGTACTGGCCGATGGACGAGAACTGCCAGTATCTGAACCTCTGGACGCAGTCCATCGACCCGAATGCGAAGAAGCCGGTCATGGTCTGGCTGCACGGCGGCGGGTTCGCGGCGGGCTCCTCCATCGAGCAGATCGCGTATGACGGCGAGGCGCTTTCGAAGTACGGCGACGTGGTGGTCGTCACGCTGAACCACCGCCTCAACATCCTCGGGTATCTCGATCTCTCCCCGTTCGGCGAGAAGTACTGGAACTCCGGCAACGTCGGCAACGCGGACATGGTCGCGGCGCTGCAGTGGATCCACGACAACATCGCGAATTTCGGCGGCGATCCCGACAACGTGACGCTGTTCGGGCAGTCCGGCGGCGGCATGAAGGTCTGGACACTGATGCAGACCCCGGCGGCGGACGGGCTGTTCCACAAGGGCGTTGTGGAGAGCGGCTGCATCGACGGCATCCTCGACCTCTCGAAGGCCGACGGCACGGCGATCGTCACGGCGCTGATGCAGGAACTCGGCTTTGAGAATGTCGAGCAGCTCGAGACGGTCCCGTATTACGAGCTGGCGAACGCGTACAACAAGGTGGCGATGGACGTCGCGAAGACCGGCGCGTACATCGGCGGCAACCCGATGGCGAACGACTGGTATCTCGGCGACCCGATGGTCGTCGGATTCACGGAGCACGCGAAGACGATCCCGGTGATGGTCGGCACGGTGCTCGGCGAGTTCGCGTTCATGCCGTCGCTTCCGAAGGAGCAGAAGGCGGACGCCGCGCTCGTCGACAAGATGCTCCACGACCGCTACAAGGAGCACACCGACAAGCTCATCGAGCTCTTCAAGGCCGCGTACCCGGACAAGCACATCAGCGATCTGATCTATCTCGACAACATCTTCCGCGCGCCGTCCTCGAAGTTCATCCGCGAGAAGGCGAAGTATCCGCAGAGCGGGACGTATTCCTATATCTTCACGTATGAGTTCCCGTATGACGACGGGCATATCGCGTGGCACTGCTCGGAGATCCCGTTCGTGTTCCACAACACGAAGCTCGTCGCGGCGTTCAACGAGGAGGGCGTGACCGACCTGCTCGAGAAGCAGATCAGCGACGCGTGGCTGAACTTCGCGAAGACCGGCAAGCCCTCGAGCAACGCGCTGCCCGAGTGGCCCGCCTGCACCGACGGCGACGAGGCGACGATGCTCTTCGACAAGACCTGCAAGGTCGTCCACAACCACGACCGCGAGCTCATCGAGCTGCACAAGATCGCCTGCCCGAAGTTCGTCTTCGGCGAAGCGAAGATCGAGCACTAACTTACTTTTCTTTCCAGACCTACTTTTCTTGAAAGAAAAGTAGGCAAAAGAACTTTTGAGTCGCGGGGTCGTTCGCTTCGCGAACTTCGCCGGTGGGGGAGGGAGGATTTCTCCCGCGCAGGAGGCGCTGTGCTGTACGTTGGTGTTCTCCGGATTCCCGTTAGCTTGCGTAGGGCGACAGCAAAAGTTTCGCCCGCCTTTTCAAAGGCGGTAGGGTTCCAAGGGGCAAAGCCCCTTGGTCGCGGTGGTTGTTCGCTGTGCGAACTTCGCCGGTGGGGGCGGGAAGCGTTCTCCCGCGCCGGAGGCTGAGTTTGTAAAGGAAGATGTGTTCCGCACACAGCGAGTTCATATTGGGCGAACGACGCGGCGGTATTAACCAAGTTCATAGGGAGGCCCGCCTCCGTTCCTGAAAATGATGGACGGAGGCGGGCTTTGTCTTTCCGACGGCGGGCGGGCGGGGGTGTGATGGGATTGCTTTTGGATAAAGCGGGCTCATGGAGAGCAAACGAAAGCGGCTTTACCGCCGCGCGGCCGGAGGCCGTTTCGTCGCGGGGTCGTTCGCTGCGCGAACTTCGCCAGTGGGCGCGGGGAGCGTTCTCCCGCGCCGGAAGTTGGGCTGATGGAGAACGCTTTGCTTCCGCCCTAGGCGAACCGATGTAGAGCAAACGAAAGCGGCTTTGCCGCCGCGCGGCCGGAGGCCGTTTCGTCGCGGGGTCGTTCGCTGCGCGAACTTCGCCAGTGGGCGCGGGGAGCGTTCTCCCGCGCCGGAAGTTGGGCTGATGGAGAACGCTTTGCTTCCGCCCTAGGCGAACCGATGTAGAGCAAACGAAAGCGGCTTTGCCGCCGCGCCGGAGGCTGAGCTGTTGAGGGCAGATCGATTTCGGATATAGCGGGGCAGCGTTGGCCGGAGGGCGAGTAAGTGAAGCTGCCGGTGGAGCTGCCGGACCAAAAAACTCCTTTTTCGTCCGGTTGAGAAACGTTGAAGTCTTTTGGACGCTTTTCTTCAGAAAAGCGCGACCTTAAAGAAAAGCATGACCTTAAAAAGGCTCTCCGCGAGGAGAGCCTTTTTGCTGTCTATTGAAAGCCGAGTATGGGGAGAGAGGGCCAAAGGGCGGCGCGGTCGGAGAGGGAAGGAAAGCTCCTTTTGCTGGGGCGTAGGAGAAGCTGGCGAGCGCGGGGAGAAAGGATAAAAAGGAAGTGCGTGCAGGGGAGAAAAAGAAAGCTCCTTGAGCTAGGCCAAAGAGAGAGCCAAACGAGCGCTGCGTGAAGGACAATAGAGGGGAAGCACGTGCCGGGGAGAAAAGAAAACTCCTTTTGCTGGGCGTAGGGGGCTGGCGAGCGCGAGGAGAAAGATTCAAAGGGCGGCGTGGTCGGTGGGGAAAGAATAGTTCTTTTGTTGGGCTGCAAGGGGGCCAAACACGCTCGGCGTGAAGGACTTTAGAAGGGGCGCGCGCCGGGGAGAAAAGAAAAACTCCTTTCGCTGGGCAAAGAGAGGAAGTCTGGCAACTGCGACTCTAAAGCCAACAAAAGGAGGCCGTTCCGGGGAGCGGCAGACACAGTTTAACACATTCGGGCGGGGATGGCAAGTCTTTCTTCTGGGCGTGTTTTTTTGGGACGAGAAGGATGTGCAGGTTCCATAAAAACGCGGGCAGGATTTGTACGGTCATACAAATCTGTGAAAAATCATGGAATTCTTATTGACAATCATGTGACTGCGTGGTACAATTCAATCACAATCTCAAAGGGAGATGAGAAGATGCAGTGGAGATTGCCGGGGACGGTATTGGAAGCGCCGCTGGACCGCGAGGAAGCGGCGGCGGAGGTGCTCTCCTCGCTGTTTCTGACGGGCGGGCTGGTGCTCTCGCAGGTGACGCAGATCGCGGGGATGCAGCAGCACATCGTGCAGAACTGGGTGCGGCGCGGTTTTTTGCCGCCGCCCGTCGGGAGAAAATACGGGAAGAGCCAGCTGTGCCGGATCCTCACGATCAACGCGCTGAAAAACGCGCTCGCCATCGACGACATCTGCCGTCTGCTGCGCTACGTGAACGGATCGCTCACGGACCGCAGCGACGACACGATCGACGACGCGGACCTGTACCTCGCGTTCGTCTCTCTGGCGCGGACCGCCGCGCTGGAGGGCTTCCCGCCCGAGGAGCGCGTGCCGGGTCTGCTCGCGCGGAGCCTCGCGGGGTACGAGGAGCCGGTCCCGGGGGCGCGGGGACGGATCGAGGAGGTGCTGACCATCATGCTGATGGCGTGGC
>CANQIG010000108.1 GCA_947623765.1 uncultured Clostridia bacterium
GAGGACTCCGCTCATCATCTCCGGGCGCGGGGAGAACTCCACCGAGTTGTATTCCGTCGCGGACCGCTTCGCCCGCACGCTGCGCCCGGTGCGCGTCGCGGAGCTGGACGAGAAGGAGGACAACGACGCGCTCTACGAGGAGTACGATTACATCGTCAACGAGAAGCAGCGCACCTGCACGCTCACGAAGCGCGGCGTGAAGAAGGCCGAGGAGTTCTTCAAGCTCGACAACCTCGCCGACGCCGACAACGTGACCATTCAGCACCACATCAATCAGGCCATCCGCGCGCACGGCATCATGAAGCTCGACATCGACTACGTCGTCCGGGACGGCGAGGTCATCATCGTCGACGAGTTCACGGGCCGTCTGATGTACGGCCGCCGTTACAACGAGGGCCTGCACCAGGCGATCGAGGCGAAGGAGGGCGTGCGCATCGCGAACGAGAGCAAGACGCTCGCGACGATCACGTTCCAGAATTTCTTCCGTCTCTATAAGAAGCTCTCCGGCATGACCGGCACGGCCATGACCGAGGAGGCCGAATTCAACGAGATCTACAAGCTCGACGTCGTGGCCATCCCGACGAATATGCCGATGATCCGTGAGGACCTGCCCGACGTCGTCTACACGACGGAGCGCGCGAAGTTCAACGCCGTCATCGAGGACATCGTCGAGCACCACGAGAAGGGCCAGCCCGTGCTGGTCGGCACGATCACGATCGAGAAATCCGAGCTGCTCTCCTCGATGCTGAAAAAGCGCGGCATCAAGCACGAGGTCCTGAACGCGAAATACCATGAGAAGGAAGCGCAGATCGTCGCGCAGGCGGGCCGCAAGGGCGCCGTCACCATCGCGACGAACATGGCGGGCCGCGGCACGGACATCCTGCTCGGCGGCAACGCGGAGTTCATGGCGCGCGCGGAGATGCGCCGCCAGCAGTTCCCCGAGGAGCTGATCGGCGAGGCGTCCGCCTACGGCTACACCGACGACGAGGAGATCCTCGCGGCGCGCAAGACCTTCGCTGAGCTCAACAAGAAATACCGCGCGGAGATCGCGCCGGAGGCGGACGAGGTCCGCGCGCTCGGCGGCCTCTACATCATCGGCACGGAGCGGCACGAGTCCCGCCGCATCGACAACCAGCTGCGCGGCCGTTCCGGCCGCCAGGGCGACCCCGGCAAGAGCCGGTTCTACATCTCGCTCGAGGACGATCTGATGCGCCTCTTCGGCGGAGACCGCATCCAGAACGTGATGGGGAGGATGAACGTCCCGGAGGACACGCCGATCGAGGCGGGCATCCTCTCGAATTCCATCGAGAACGCGCAGAAGAAGGTGGAGGCGCGGAACTTCTCGATCCGCAAGAACGTCCTCCAGTACGACGACGTGATGAACCGCCAGCGCGAGATCATCTACGAGCAGCGCGACCGCGTGCTCAACGGCGACAACGTGAAGCCGCAGATCATGCAGATGATCGAGCAGTCGATCGCTTCGAACGTCGCGCAGTTCCTGCCGAAGGACGCTCCCCACGACGACTGGGACCTGCGCGGCCTGCGCGGGCATTACCTCGGCTGGCTGATCGGGCCGGACGACCTGCGGTACACGAAGGAGGAGATCGAGGAGCTCGAGCCCGAGGCCGTCTCGAACGCCCTTTTGGAGAAGGCCGCCGCGCTTTACGAGCGCCGTGAGGCGGACTTCACGCCGCCGGTCATGCGCGAGGTCGAGCGCGTCGTGCTGCTCAGGAACGTCGATGAAAAGTGGATGGAACACATCGACGCGATGGACGATCTGCAGGACGGCATCCGCCTCAGGGCTTACGCCCAGCGCGACCCGGTGATCGAGTACCGCGAGGAGGGCTTCGAGATGTTCGACGCGATGGTCGCCGCGATCCGCGAGGACACCGCGCGGATGATCCTCACGGTCCGTCTGCGCACGAAGGAAGCCCCCCAGCGCGAATCCGTCGCGAAGGAGACCGGCAACTCCCAGACCGCCGCGGAGCAGGCCGCAAAGCCCGTGCAGAAGGGCAAAAAGGTCGGCCGGAACGATCCCTGCCCCTGCGGCAGCGGCAAAAAGTACAAGAAGTGCTGCGGCCGAAACGCGTGACCGTCCCCTTTTCGGCCGCGCGCCCGGCGCCGTGAGACAAAAAAGAACACAAAACGCCCACGGGGCCCGCTGCAAAACATCGCGCTTTGCAGCGAGCCCCGTGTTTTTTTGAGCTTTGAGATCAGTCCAGAACGGAGGGACCGGCATCCCTCACCCTTTCCCCCCGAACCGTTCCAGAAACACCGCCGGGTCGAGAAGGGCGTCCGCGTTGCGGTTCAGGGTCGCTTCGTCCCATTCCCACCAGCGCACGCGCAGCAGGGCTTCGATCATCTCCTCGCTGTACCGGAAGCGGAGGAGCCGCGCCGGTACGCCCGCGACGACCGCGTACGGCGGCACGTCCTTCGTCACGACCGCGCCCGCGCCGATCACCGCGCCGTCGCCGATGGAGACGACCTTGGAGCAGTCGATGAACGCCCGCGCGCCGATCCAGACGTCGCTGCCGATCACGAGCTTCGGCTTTTGGAGCATATACGGATGCTTCGGGTCCTCGAGCAGCTTTTTCCGGTACAGCGCCCGGTTCTCCGGGGTGAAGAAGTCCTCCAGCTCGTCGCTGATGAACGACATATTGCTGTGGTGGTCGACGTGGATCATCGCCGTGCTGTTGATCGAGGTGTACGCGCCGATGCGCCCGATGTATCCCTCTCTGAGCGCGTCCAGCACCTTTTCGCCGAAATACGTCTGCTGCCCGATCCACGCGCCGTTCTCCGTCCACGGGAACGGCAGCTCCTTGCCGGGGTCCGCCCAGCAGAACACGTCCCAGTCGTCGCGGAAGCCCTCGCTCTGCGGGTCGAGCCGGAAGTCCTCGAGGTCCTCCTCCGTCACCGCGACGATGTAATCCGTCTCGGGCGATACCGCGCCGCCCGCCCGGACAGGGTACCCCGCGAGCTCCCGCGCGAGCAGCCGCGTCGGCGCGCCCCAAAGCGTCACGCGGCGGCCGGAAAGGCAGCGGTCCAGCACCTGCTGCAGTTTTGTCTTTTCTCCAAGCGCCACAAAGCTCCCTCCGTTCCCGGAATCAAAATCAAAGGTCGGAAAAATCCGCGTTGACGAACGCTTCGATCAGCGCGATCACCGCGTCGATGTCGCCGGTGTGGACGATGGCGTTCGGCCCGTGCGTGTAGCGCGTGACGACCGAGAAGCCGACCGTCCTGATGCCGCCCCCGACGAGCGTCATCGCGCCGGCGTCGGTGCCGCCGACGTAGATCACGTCCTTCTGGTACGGGATGCCGTTCGCCTCGCACAGCGCGACGGACTTTTCCACAAGACCCTCGTCGCTGATGGAGTGCGTGTCGGAGATCTTGATCGCCGCGCCGTTCCCGAGCGTGTTGCTGCCGACAAGGTCTCCCGGCCGGTCGCTCGAGGGGGTCACGTCCACGGCGACGCCGATGTCCGGCAGGATGCGCTGCGCCGTCACCTGCCCGCCGCGCGTGCCGACCTCCTCCTGCACGGTGAACGCGAGGTACACGTCGTTCTTCGGCTTCCCGACGTTCAGGAGCGCCTGCAGGATCATGTAGCAGCCGACGCGGTTGTCGATGGCCTTCGCCGTGAGATAATCCCCGGCGAGGGGCGTCCACGGCCCGACATACGACGCCACATCCCCGACGGAGACGAGCTTTTCCACCTCCGCCTTCGTGTGCAGGCCGATGTCGATATAGCAGTTCTCGTATTTCCCGAACCCGCCCGCCGAGAGCTTGTCCGGCTGGACCGTGCTCGCAACGATGCCCACCGTGCCGTTTCTGAACTGCACGCGGTTCTGATAGGTGGTGAACGTCCAGCAGGAGCCGAGCTCCTTAAAGAGGATGCGCCCGTCCTCCTCGATCCGGATCACCTGAAAGCCGATCTCGTCCATATGCGCCGCGAGCTCGATGCGTTTTTTCTGCGCGCCCGTTCCTTTAATATAGACGATCACGCTGCCGTTCGGATCGGTCGTGATCTCGTCGGCGATCGGCGCGCCGTGGTTTGCGATCTCGTTTGGCATCAGTTTGGCCGTCAGAGGATGTTGTCGATGGAGGCTTCTCCCATGCCGAACATGCCGGGCGTGAGCGGCGCGGGACGTTCGGGCCGGGAGTGGATCGTGTGGACGCGGTCGTCCTTCATGGAGCGCTCCACCGCGTCGATGATCTCGACCGTGTGCAGCGCGAGCTCCGCACTGCTCCGATGCGGCCGGCCGCGCCGCAGCGCCCACGCCATATCGACAACGGCGAGGCCGCGCCAGCTGTTGTAGCACGGCTCGGGCTTGCCGCTCTTCGGCGGGACGGCGGGGTCGGTGTCGCCGTAGCCGTGCGTGAACGGCACGCGGAACTGCTCGTTCCTGCCGTTCACGCTGTTGCCGACGCGCTTCAAATACACGTCCTGTCCCCAGCCGCCGAAGTTGTTCGGGTCCGGGAGGGTCAAGATGCCCTCCGTGCCGATGATCTCGACGCGCGGCTCCTCCGGGAAGAAGGACTCCGAGTTGAACGTGAGCGAGCCGAAGACGCCGCTCTCGAACTCCAGCGCGGAAAGGAACACGGAATCGCCGCGCGGCCGCCCGCCGATCTCCCGCGCGACGGGCTGCTTGTAGCGGGGATGGAGCGGGTTCTCGTAGACGCGGTCCTCGTAGAATTTCGTGTAGCCGGACGCGCGCTTCACCGGCCCGAGCAGGCTGACGAGCACGTTGATGTAGTAGCCGCCCATGTCGTGGGTGATCGTCGTACCGGCGCTGCCCGCGGCGGGGTCCTTCGGGTCGCCGGGAGCGTAGTGCGAATTGTAGCCCCGGCAGCACATGGCGTGCGCGAGGAGGGGCCGCCCGATCGCGCCGTCGTCGATGAGCTTTCGCGCGGTCTGGTACGCCGCACCCATGTAGATGTCCGGCGCGCAGCCGAGCATCAGGCCCTTTGATCTCGCGAGGTCGTAATTCGCCTTCGCGCCCTCGAGCGTGTCGCCCATCGCTTTCTCCGAATAGACGTGCTTGCCCGCCTCGAGGATCATCTTCGTCACGGCGGTGTGGTTCCAGAGCTGCGTCGTGTTGAGCACGATCTCGATCTCGGGGTCCGAGAGGATCTCCTCGTTCGTCATCTGGCGGATGCCGAAGAGCTGCGCCCGCGCGGCGCTTTTCTCCGGGATCAGGTCGGAACAGCCGACGACGTCCACGATTTGGAACCCGCCGTGGACCAACGTGTTGAGATAGGTGTAGCTGATGTTCCCGCTGCCGATCAGCGCGACTTTTACGGGCTTAACTGACATGAAAAACGCCTCCCTTGGCCGCCGGTCGCGGCCTTTTTTTTCGATTATAGCCCGTCCGCGCGGGGATGTCAAGGGCTGGAAAGAAAATACGGCGTCGAGGGTGGAAAGTGTGGGAAGAACGCCCGTCAAGTGGCCGCCGCGCTTGACAAAAACCGGCCGCCGTGCTATACTTGTTTGTGTAGACAAACAGGCGAAAGGGGACGGTTATATGGACGGGATGGTATCCACGGCGCTGCTCTGCGCCGCGCTCGCGGCGGTCTGTGTGCTCGCGGTGCTGAGTTACCGGAAGAAGCTCAAGAACGGGTGCTGCGGCGGCGCGGGGGACGCGGTGAAGCGGGTCCGCCCTGCGGACCGGAGCGCCGCGCATTACCCCTATGTCCGCCGCGTGGAGATCGAGGGGATGCACTGCAAAAACTGCGCGCTGCGGGTGGAGAACGCGTTCAACAGCATGGAGGGCGTTTTTGCGAAGGTGGATCTCGGCGCGAAGAGCGCGGTCGTGCGCAGCAAGCGGCCGCTTTCCGACGGAGAGCTGCGGGAGGCGGTCTGGCGCTGCGGCTACCGCGCGGTGGGGTTTTCCCCGGCGTGACGCGGGGACTTCGGGGAGCGGAAAAAAGTCAAAAAACCCCTTGCATTTTTCGCAAAGCTCGTGTATAATGGGAGTGTTCTCCGGGTGTAGCGCAGTTTTGGTAGCGCGCTTGAATGGGGTTCAAGAGGCCGCAGGTTCAACTCCTGTCACTCGGACCACGAAAAAGTCTCGAAAACGCAGAGTTTTCGGGATTTTTTCGTTTTGTCGGGAGCTCGGGCAAAATCAAAAAAGAGCTCGAAAAACGCTTTCCGGGGTGTGCTATTACAAATCTATTACGAATGCCAATCCCGTCAAATTGCGTCGGTGATGCGGCGCAGATCGTCGAAAGAGACGTCCTGATAATGGCGCAGCATTTCGGCGGCGGGGCGGCGGGCAGTTCATAGCGCCTTTCGATGCGTGCTGGCAACGGGCCCGTTCAGGGTCTGCGCAAGCTACCGGCTTCGCCGATGGCTTTGACTGTCGGCTTTCGCGGCAAGGCGATCACGGCTGTGCGGCGGCGGATGGAAGTGCTTTCGCGGCGAGCATCGAGCGAAGCGAGAAAGGGAACAGGGGCGGTCCGTCATCTCGAAAAACCCATGGGAAAAGGGGAGTTACTTTTTTCTGGGCGGTGGAGTGGCAAGCCATTCATACTGCCTTTAGTGGCGGGTTGGCATCGGACCCTTTCGTGGTTCACATGAAGCCACCGGCTTCACCGGAGTTTTGGACTGTCGGCTTTCGCGGCAAGGCGATCACGGCTGTGCGGCGGCGGATGGAAGTGCTTTCGCGGCGAGCATCGAGCG
>CANQIG010000109.1 GCA_947623765.1 uncultured Clostridia bacterium
TTCGCGCTGCTCGGGCTCTACCTCGCGGAGCGAAAGCTGCTCTACCGCTTCCGGGGCGAGACCGCGCGCCTTGCGGCTTCGCTCGACGACCTGCGCTGGCTGATCCGAAGGATGCATCCCGGCGCGTGGAGGAACCGCCCGCTGCTCGACTATGCCGCCGCGCTCCCGCCCGGCGCGCTCCAAACGGAGGCGGAGGACGCCTTCCTGCTCTGGTACCGGATGCGCTATCGCGGCGTGTCTCCCGCGCCGGAGGAATGGGACCGCCTCGCGCGGTGCCGGTTCGGGATCTACCGCCTGTACTTGGAAAGCGCAGGGCTCCACCGCCGCCGCGCACAGATCCTCGCGTTCCTGTGCTGCCGCACGCCGCTCAAGGCGCGCGGGAAGACGTGAGCGATCTCAAAAAACAGAAAAGCGCCGGGGCCGTCCTCTTGGGGGCGGCCCCGGCTTTTAACAGGGTAGGAATTATAACGACGCAGTCGGCGTACGCAGGGTTGAGGTTCAGTCCACGAGCTTCGCCTTTTGCAGCGCAAAGACGATGGCCGGGACGAGGATCAGATGGATGATGATCGCGGGGATCGCCGTCGTGAACGCGCCGGCGAGGAACGCGGCCCATGTGAACGCGTCGGACGCGCCGAGGCCCGCGATGACGAGCTTTGCGATGCCCCAGATCACGCGGCCAAACAGCATGGACACGATGAGGCTGACGTAGATCGTCGCGAGGTTGTGGCGGTTTTTGAAGACGACGCCGTACATCAAACCGGCGGCGAGGCCGTAGCCGCAGAGCTCGAACGTCATCGCGATGGCGGTGAGGAACGGCGGCATCCCGAAGATCGCCATGCGCAGAAGCGGCGCGACGAATCCCACGACCGCCGCGGTCGGCGCGCCGCAGACGAAGCCCGCGAGGAACACCGGGATGTGCATCGGACTGATTATCGCGCCGATCTGCGGGATCTGCCCCGTGAGGAACGGCAGAAGCAGCGCGAGCGCGAGGAACAGCGCCCCGAGGACGAGATTTTTGACGGGTTTGCTCATTTTTTGTTTCCCTCCAAACGGAAAAATAAAAAGACCGCGAAGACAGCGCCGTCTCCAGACGGGCGGTGACCTTCGTGGCCGATTTTCCTGTATGTTTTTTTGGACCGGAGCAGCCTTGGGCCGCATCGTCCCTCTGCAGAGGAACATCCGTATTATAGCACAGACGGCCCGGCGCTGTCAAGCTGCGGCGCGCAATTTTATTTCGCGCGCGGCGGCTGCCTGCAGAGCAGGAACGTCACGTCCGGATGGAGCTGCAGCGCGGACGCCGGCACCGAGGGGTGTACGGGCCCGTGGGCCGCGCGCTCCATGATCTCCGCCTTGTCCGGGCCGCCGAGCAGCAGGATGCGCCGCGCGCGCAGGATCGTCCCGACGCCCATCGTGATGGCATACCTCGGCATATCCTCCGGCTTCTCGAAGAACTTCGCGTTCGCCTCGCGGGTGCGCGCCGCGAGCTCCACCACATGGGTGTTCGGCGCGAAGCCCTCCGCCGGTTCGTTGAAGCCGATGTGCCCGTTGTGCCCGATGCCGAGCAGCTGCAGGTCAATGCCGCCCATCGCGTCGACGCGCGCCTCATAGGCGGCGGCCTCCGCGTCCATGTCCTGCGCCGTGCCGCTCGGGACGAACGTGTTCGCCTTGTCGATGTTCACGCGGTCGAACAGGTGCTCATTCATGAAATACCGGTAGCCGAACGGGTTGTCCGGCGCGAGGCCGCAGTATTCGTCGAGGTTGACGGTGCGGACGCCCGAAAAATCCAGCTCGCCCTTCGCGCAGGCGTCGGCCAGCAGGTCGTACGTGCCGATGGGCGAGGAGCCCGTCGCGAGGCCGAGCACGCCGTCCGGCTTTTCGCGGATCTGCGCCGCGATCGTCTCGGCGGCGAGGCGGCTCATCTCCTCATAGCTTTCCACTTCGATCAAACGGATCTGAGACATGATACAACATCCTTTCCAATGCAGATTTCCCAAAAGAGTGTCTATCTGAAAGCAGTTCAGCCCTTTGCCGAACCGCGTTCCGGCATTTGTGCGAGGAGCACCGCCGCGAACACCAGTCCGCAGCCGAGGAGCTCCCGCCCGGAGAGCGACTGCCCGAGGACGAGATACCCCGAGAGCGCCGCGAAGACCGACTCTAAGCTCATCACGAGCGAAGCGAGCGCCGGGGGCGTGTCCTTCTGCGCGATCACCTGCAGCGTGTACGCGACACCGCTCGAGAGCAGCCCGGTGTAGAGCAGCGGGCCGAGGCTTTCGCGAACGGCACCAAAGCTCGGCGCTTCCACCGCGAGTGCCGCGATCAGCGAGAGGACGCCCGCCACGAAGAACTGCACCGCCGAAAGCGCCACGCCGTCCACGAGGGGCGAGAAGCGGTCGACGAGCAGGATGTGCAGCGTGAACCCGACCGCGCAGAGGATGCAGAGCAGGTCGCCGAAGCCGACGGAAAACGACTCGGTCACGCTGAGCAGGTATGTGCCGACGATCGCGACGGCGACGCTCACCCAGACGGTGACCGGCGTGCGACGCCCGATGAAGAACCCGAAGATCGGCACGAGCACGATGTAGAGCGCCGTCAGGAACCCGGCCTTGCCGACCGTCGTCGAGACGATGCCGATCTGCTGCAGCGCCATCGCTGCGGCGAGCGCCGTGCCGCAGAGCGCGCCGCCGACGAGCAGCGTCTTTCGGCTGTTCGGTGCGAGGCGCCCGGCCTTCTTCTCCCTGCGCCAGAGCCACACCGCGAGCGGGGAGAGCGCCGCCGCCGCGAGGAAATTCCGCCCGGCGTTGAAGGTGAGGGGGTCGAGCGTTTCCATCCCGAGGCTCTGCGCGACGAACGCCGTGCCCCAGATGAACGAGGTCAGCGTCAAAAGCAGGACGCCGCGCGTCTTCTTCATGGCGCTTCCTCCGCAGGCGTCTCCGCCTCTGGGTTGTCGCGCGTCAGGTTCTTCATCCAGTTGTAGCGGTTGATCTTGACGAACGCGACAAAGCACTTCAAAATCTGGTCGCACTTGAGGCACGCGAAGACGACCCACGGCGGCGCGCCGAGGACCATCGCGATGATCGCGGAAGGCAGCACGACGAGGAACACGAAGATCGTGTCGTTCTTGAAGACGAACGAGATGTCCCCGCCGGATTTGACGAGCCCAAAGAGGCACGCGGCCTGGTAGCACGTGCCGACGATCGTGAACGTGATGACCGTCATGAACTGCTCCGAATACGCGACGGCCTCGGGGCTCGCGTTGTAGAGCGAGATGAACGGGGTCTTGAGCAGGTAGACGACGATACCGGAGATCACGCCGATCCCGAGGAAGATCACCTGCACCGTGCGCGAATACGGCCGGATCTTCTCGATCTGGCCCGCGCCGACCGTCTTTCCCGTGATGATGCCGACGGCGCTCGAGAAGCCGTTCATCCAGATATAGATCATGTTGTGGAGCATCCCGGTGATGCTCGTCGCGGCGATGACGCCCGCCGAGAACCGCCCGAGGATCATCGTCTGGCCCATCATGTTCGCGGCCCAGACGACCTGCCCGCCGATGACCGGCAGACCGTACCGGACGAAGTCGCGGAGGAGCTGCCGGTCGCGCTTCATCAGATCGGAGAAGCGGAACCGCAGCTTTTTGTCCGCAAAGCGGACGTAGATCACCATGACCAGCGCCTCGATGATGCGGGAGATCAGCGTCGCGACCGCCGCGCCGACGACGCCGAGCGCCGGCAGGCCGAGCTTGCCGAAGATCAGCAGGTAGTTCAGCAGGACGTTCGTAAAGAGCGTCATAAAGCTGACGTACATCCCGATCTTCGCCGTTTCGACCGACCGCATCGACGCCACCATGACCTGGGAGATGCAGAAGAACAGATACGAGAGGCCGACGATCCGCACGTACGGCGTGCCGACCTCGATGACGGACGCGTCGTTCGTGAAAACGGTCATGATCGGCCCGGGCAGGGAGAACGCGAGCAGCGTCGCGACGACGCCGACCGCGAGCGCGAACCGCACGCCGATGGCGACGATCTTCTTGATGGAGGACGTGTCCCGGCGGCCCCAATACTGCGCGGCGAGGATCAGGATCGCGCCCTCGATGCCCCCGACGAACATCTGCAAAACCGTCTGGAGCTGGCTGCCCACATACACGCCGGAGATCGCGCTGTCGCCGAGCGTGCCGATCATCAGGTTGTCCGCGAAGCTGACGGAAAACGTCACCGCGTTTTGCAGGGAGATCGGGATCGCGAGCTTGATGAGCGTGCGATAAAACTCCTTGTCGCGGGTAAAAAACATGAAAATATCCCTTCTTTTTGAACTTTTCCGGTTGAAAAGCCTACATATTATCATTATAGGAAGTTTTGGGGGAAAAGTCAATCGTTCGCGCGAGAAAAACGAAAACGATCAAATCCGCCGGTGAAAAGCGTACAATCCCCCACCATGAGGACGAAGACGCGAAGGGCAGCAAAAAAGGGGCCGCCCGTTTTCGGACAGCCCCAATTTGTGTTTTTTCAGGATTCCAGCTGCGCGGTGTAGAGCTGGTAGTACAGCCCGTGTTTTTGGAGCAGCTCGTCGTGGCTGCCCGCTTCCGCGATGCCCTTGTTCCCGATGTAGAGGATGCGGTCGCAGTTTTTGATCGTCGAGAGCCGGTGCGCGATGATGAAGCTCGTGCGGCCCTTGAGCAGCGCCTGCAGGCCCTCCTGCAGAAGGCGTTCGGTCTTCGCGTCGATGGAGGAGGTCGCCTCGTCGAGGACGAGGATCTTCGGATCGGAGAGCAGCGTGCGCGCGAACGCGATGAGCTGCTTTTGGCCCTGCGAAAGCCGCGAGCCGCGCTCGTTCACCTGTGTGAGGTACCCTTCCGGCATCTCCCGGATGAACTCGTCCGCGCGGACGGTCTTCGCCGCCGCGATGATCTCCTCGTCTGTCGCGTCGAGGCGGCCGTAGCGGATGTTGTCGAGGATCGTGCCGGAGAAGATGAAGCTGTCCTGCAGCATGATGCCCATCTGCGAGCGCAGGGAATGGAGCGTCACCTTCGAAACGTCGTGCCCGTCGATCAAGAGCCGCCCCTTCGCGATGTTGTAGAACCGCGAGATCATGTTGACGACGGTCGTCTTGCCCGCGCCCGTCGGCCCGACGAGCGCGATGGATTCGCCCGCCTTCACGTCGAGGTTGAAGTGCTCGAGCACGTTGATCTGCCCGTCATAGGTGAACGTCACGTCCTCAAAGCTGAGGTTCCCCTGGATCGGCGGAAGCTCTTCCGCGTCCGGCGCGTCGTCGACGGTGACGGGTTCGTCCATCATCTCGAAGATGCGCTCGAGGTACGCCACCGCGTTGATGAACGTGTTGTAGAGGTTCGAGAGCTGCAAAATCGGCTGCCAGAACCGCCATGCATAGGCCGCGATCGCGATCAGTGTGCCGATCTGCACCGCCGGTCCGAGCATCGAGAGGCCGATCAGGTACATCGCCCCGACGACCCACGTCGAGATGTTGTCCACCGAGTACCAGACGAGGTTCGAGGTGTACTGCGCCTTCATCCAGCTCTTGTACATTTTCTTGTTGAGGTTTTCGTAGATCCCGGCGTTCGTCTCCTCGCGCGTGAACGCCTGCGTGATCTTCATCCCGTCGAGGCTCTCGTGCAGGTACGCGTTCAGGTTGGAGCTCTTGTTCGAGACATCCTGCCACGCGCGTCGCTGCGCCGGTTTCAGGATGAACACCACCACGACGAAGATCGGCACGCCCGCCATGACGACGAGCGTCAGCCGCACGTCGCAGAAGAACATGAAGACCGCGATCAGCACGAGGTTGAAGATCTCGAGCACGAAGTTGATGATGCCGTTCGAGAGCGCGTCGGAGACGGAGTTCACGTAGTTGATGACGCGCGTCAGGATCTTGCCGTGCGGCCGGTCGTCGTAGAACTGGAACGGCAGCCGCTGCAGGTGCTCAAAGAGGTCCTTGCGGATATCATAAATGACTTCCTGCCCGACGGTCGTCATGTAGCGCGACCGCTTGATCGAGAAGAAGATCGAGGCGATGATCGAGACGAGCAGGATCCCCGCGAGAATGAAGAGCTTGCCGTAATCCTTGTCCGGGACCGCCTCGTTCAGCGCGATCTCGACCATCTTCGGGCCGACGAGCGCGCACGCCGCGGAGATCGCGGAGAACAGGATGGAGACGATCATGACCTTTGCGTGGCGCTTCACATACACGCCCGCGCGCAGCAGATGCTTTATATTAAACGGTGTTTCCAGCGTTTCGTCCACATCAAACCGGTTTCTTGCCATTACGCCGCGCCCCCTTCCGAGGTGATGCCGTTCTGCAGCTCGTAGACCTCGCGGTAGTAGCCGGGCCGGGAGATCAGCTCCTCATGGGTGCCGACGTCCGCGATGCAGCCCTTGTCCAGAATGACGATGCGGTCCGCCCGCTTCGTCGTGGAGATGCGCTGCGCCACGATGATCTTCGTGCAGGTGAAGTCGAGCTTCGAGAGCTCTTCCTGGATGTACTTTTCGGTCTCCAGATCAACAGCGGAGGTCGTGTCGTCCAGAATGAGGATCGAAGGCCGCACCGCGAGCGCGCGCGACAGCGCGATGCGCTGCTT
>CANQIG010000110.1 GCA_947623765.1 uncultured Clostridia bacterium
ACGGCGTTGTCGGTGAGCGACTGTTTCTTGGCGGCGTCCTGATCGCCGCACTCTACCGGCTCTGCCGCGTCACGGGCATCGGCACAAACGATGTCCTCGAGGCGGTCCGCTCCGAAAAGCAGGTCCCGATCCTCCTCGCCCCCGCGATCTTCCTCGGCACGGTCGTGACGCATCTCTTCGGCGGCTCGGCGGGCCGGGAGGGCGCTGCGCTACAGCTCGGCGGCAGCGTGGCCTCCGTCTTCGGAAAGATCATGAAGCTGGACCGCGAGGACCGGAACGTCCTTACCATGTGCGGCATGGCGGCGGCCTTTTCCGCCGTTTTCGGAACGCCGATGGCTGCGGTGATCTTCGCGGTGGAGGTCGCGAGCGTCGGCAAGCTCGTCACCTCCGCGCTGTTCCCCGCAGCGGTCTCCTCGATCTCCGCGTTCTGCGTTGCGGAGCTCCTGCGCGCGGAGGCGGAGCGTTTTCCCGTCTCCGCCGTCCCCGCCGTCCAGACGGACGCGCTTTTGCGCGTGCTTCTCGTCGCGGTCGCTGCGGGCATCGTGAGTATGCTGTTCTGCTGGGCGATGCACGCGGCGGCGCATCTCTTCCAGAAGTACTTCAATAACGATTTCCTGCGCGCCGTCGCGGGCGGCCTGCTGCTCATCGTGCTGACCTACGGCCTGCAGACGCGGGACTACAACGGCGGCGGCTTCGATGTGATCGGCCGCATCTTCTCGGACGGCACGGTGCGCCCGGAGGCGTTCCTGCTCAAGATCCTCTTTACCGCCGTCACCATCGGCGCGGGGTTCAAGGGCGGCGAGATCGTCCCGACGCTGTTCATCGGCGCGACGCTCGGCGGCACGCTCTCCTTCGCGGTGGGCCTTGCGCCGAGGTTCGGCGCGGCGGTCGGCATGACGGCGCTGTTCTGCGGCGTGACGAACTGCCCGATCGCGTCCGTGCTCCTCGCGATCGAGCTCTTCGGCGCGGACGGCGCGATCTTCTATATGCTTGCGGCGTTCGTCAGCTTCCTGCTCTCCGGCTATTTCAGCCTCTATTCTGGGCAGAAGATCGTCTTCTCGAAGCTCAAAGCGGACGAGATCGACATCAGCGCCCACGGCTAAACCGGCGCGGCGGGCCCGTCGTTCTTAGCCAAAAGCATGATGAGAAAAGCGGGAGATCGTCTCCCGCTTTTTCCAAAAGCCGAAAAGTACGGAAAGGCGGCAGACCGCAGGAATGGGGACTGTCGGACGGTATAAAAACGAACATAAGCCTGTTCGGTGAACGAGCTAGGGGGAGAAACTTGCAAATGGACCATCTGGAAGACTACTACAACCACTACGACGAGGACGGCCGGCTCCTGTCCCGGCACGGGCAGGTGGAATACCTCACGACGCGGAAATACATCGACGAGTGCCTGCGCGGCGTCCAAGGCGCGTCCATTCTGGAAGTCGGCGCAGGGACGGGAAGGTACAGCGTTTCTCTGGCAAAAGAGGGTTATGCCGTGACCGCCGTCGAGTTGATCCGGCACAACCTCGAGATCCTGCGGAGCAAGCTGGACGGCTCGGAGAACATCACGGTCCTGCAGGGGAACGCCGTCGATCTCTCCGCCCTGCCGGACGGCGCGTTCGACGTGACGCTCCTGCTCGGGCCGATGTATCACCTGTACACAAAAGCGGAGAAGGTGCGGGTGCTGTCGGAGGCCGTACGCGTCACGAAGCGCGGCGGCTATATCCTGGTCGCGTACTGCATGAACGAACCGACAGTCATCCAGTATGTTTTTGGGATGAACAAGCTGCACGAGGTGATGGATCTCAACATGATCACGCCGGATTGGCACTGCGTGAGCGAGCCGAAGGACCTGTTTGAACTGGTGCGCACGGAGGACATCGCCGCGCTGGACGCGGAGGTCCCTGTGACACGGATCAAGCTGGTCGCCACAGACGGCGCGACAAACTACAAGCGGGAATACATCGACGCGATGGACGACGAGACCTTCCGCAGGTGGATGGACTACCACTTCACGATCTGCGAGCGGCAGGACCTGATCGGCGCCTCCCACCACACGCTGGACATCCTGCAAAAGCAGTAAAAAGCGGCGAAGCGAAAAGACGACCGCGCCGCTTGTTTGGCTCCGGAAATCCGTAAAAATGAAAAAGAACACGTCATGCTTTCCTTACAAAGAAAAATGTCAATTCTTCTCCGCGCCGCTTTTTCAAGATAAACCCAAAAGCGACCGCCGACGTTCTTTGGAGAAACAGTCGGCGGTCGCTTTTCTCTGTTTTGGTCGGCGGGCGCGGCGCATTCGGCGCGGCAAAGAGCCGCACAGTCAACCGCGAAAGCGGAACGAGCCGGGGTCACTTCTCCCCGCTGCCGCCGTTCTGCGCGGCGCGGGCCTTGGCTTTCCACGCTTCGATCGCCGCGAGGCGGTCCCGCGCGCGGATCTCGATCCCCTCGCCCGTCGGGCGAATGATCGGCGGTCTTTTTCTCTGGTTCAGTCGGAAGGTGCGGCGCATTCAGCACGGCACAGAGAAGCACGGGAAACCGCGAAAGCGGAAAGGACTGGGGGTCACTTCTCCCCGTTGCCGCCGCCGTTCTGCGCGGCGCGGGCCTTGGCCTTCCACGCTTCGATCGCCGCGAGACGGTCCCGCGCGCGAACCTCGCTGCCCTCGCCCGTCGGGCGATCGATTGGCGGTCTTTTTCTCTGTTTTGGTCGGCGGGCGCGGCACATTCGGCGCGGCACTGAGCCGCACGGCAAACCGCGAAAGCGGAAAGGCTAGGAGTCACTTCTCCCCGCCGCCGTTCTGCGCGGCGCGGGCCTTGGCCTTCCACGCTTCGATCGCCGCGAGGCGGTCCCGCGCGCGGACTTCACTGCCCTCGCCCGTCGGGCGGTAGTATTTGCGGTCCTTCAGGGAATCGGGCAGGCAGACCATCGCGGTGAGCTTTTCCTCGGTGTCGTGCGCGTACTCATACCCCTCGCCGTAGTGGAGCTCCTGCATCAGACGCGTCGGCGCGTTGCGGATGTGCAGCGGCACGGGCTCGGCGAGCGTCTCCTCGGCGTCCTTTTTCGCCGTCTCATACGCGACGTAGAGACTGTTCGATTTCGGCGCGAGGGAGAGATAGACGGCGGCGTGCGTCAAATGGACGCTGCATTCGGGCATCCCGATGAAGTGGCACGCCTGATACGCCGCGACCGCCACCTCCAGCGCGCGGCTGTCCGCCATGCCGACGTCCTCGCTCGCGAAGCGCACGAGCCTGCGCGCGATGTAGAGCGGGTCCTCCCCGCCCTCGAGCATCCGGGCGAGCCAGTAGATCGCGGCGTCGGGATCGGAATTGCGCATGGATTTGTGCAGCGCGGAGATGATATTGTAATGCTCCTCGCCTTTCTTGTCATAGAGCAGCGAGCGGCGGCTCGTGCACTGGGCGACCGTCTCCGCCGTGACGACGGTCCTGTCCCGCTCGCGCTTGCCGTTCAGCACGACCATCTCGAGCGTGCCGAGCGCGGTGCGCGCGTCGCCGTTCGAGAAGACGGCGATCCGCCCGAGCAGCTCGCGGTCGATCTCGACCGTCTCGTTCCCGAAGCCGCGCGGGTCGGAGAGCGCGTGCTCGAGCAGCGTGACGAGCTCCTCCTCGGTGAGCGCGTGGAGCACGAAGACCTTGCAGCGGGAGAGCAGCGCGGAGTTGACCTCGAAGGACGGGTTTTCCGTCGTCGCGCCGATCAGCACGATCGAGCCCTTTTCGACGAAAGGCAGGAAGGCGTCCTGCTGCGCGCGGTTGAACCGGTGGATCTCGTCGACAAAGAGCAGCGTGCGTTCGCCGAGGCGCTGGGCGGCCTCCGCCTGCTGCATCACCTCGCGGATCTCCTTGATGCCGCTCGTCACTGCGGAAAAGTTGACGAAGTTTGCCTTCGTCCGGTTCGCGATAATCCGCGCCAGCGTCGTCTTGCCGACGCCCGGCGGCCCCCAAAAGATCATCGACGACACGCGGTCCTCCTCGATGAGCTGCCGCAGCACCATGCCGGGGCCTAGAAGATGCGTCTGGCCGCAGAATTCCGAGAGCGTCCGCGGGCGGACGCGGGCCGCGAGCGGCGTGTCCAGAGGTGCGCGGTCGAAAAGCGTGCTCTGTTCCATGGAAAGCCTCCTGAAAAACGTCTGTTCGTGATTTTCAGTATAGCACGTTTCCGCCGAAAACGCAAGAGGCTCCGACGGTTTTCCCCTGCCCGGCGCGGCGCTCCGGGCTTGACTTTTCCCCGGAAAAATAGTATAATGAGAAACGCAATTTTTTGACGCAAGGTGGTTATGAAAATGGCTGAAAAAGCATATTACGTCACCGCGGACGGCCTCGCGGCGCTCGAAAAAGAGCTCGAGTACCTGAAAGTCGTCCGCCGCAAGGAAATGGCGGAAAAAATCAAGGAGGCGCGCTCCTTCGGCGACCTCTCCGAAAACAGCGAATACGACGAGGCGAAGAACGAGCAGGCCATCCTCGAGGCCCGCATCGCGGACGTCGAGACGATGCTCGCGAGCGCCGTCGTCGTCGACGAGAACGAACACGACGTGGACGCCATCCACATCGGCTCTGCGGTCACCGTGGAGATGAAACGGGCGGACGGTTCCGTCTCCCAGAAGGAATACAGCATCGTCGGCTCGAACGAGGCGAACCCCCGCGCGGGCCGGATCTCCGACGAATCCGCCGTGGGCAAGGCGCTCATGGGCAAGAAGGCGGGCGACGCCGTAGAAGTAGAGACCCCGGCCGGCCCCGTCATGTATACCGTCCTCACCGTACAGTAAACTATCCCCCAGCATCCCAGATTTTGAAAGGACCTGCGATCTATGTCTGAACAGCAAAACACGATTCCCGCCGCCGAACCCGAAACCTCCGCCGAGGAGATGCGGGAGATCCTGCGCTTCCGCCGCGAAAAGCTGCAAAAGCTCCGCGACGCGGGGCGCGATCCCTTCACCGTGACCACCTTCCGGGTGACGGCGAAAGCCGCCGACCTCACCGGGAAGTTTGAGGAATACGAGAACACGACCGTCTCCGTCGCCGGGCGCATCATGGCGTGGCGCGACATGGGCAAGGCCGCGTTCCTCGACCTGCGCGACAGCTCGGGCCGCGTGCAGCTCTATTTGAAGCTGGACGTGCTCGGCGCGGAGAATTTCGCCGCGGTGAACGAGTCCATGGACATCGGCGACATCGTCGGCGTGACCGGCGAGGTCTTCCGCACGCGGCGCGGCGAGATCTCCGTGAAGGCGTCCGCGGTGGAGCTGCTCTCGAAGAGCCTTTTGCCGCTGCCGGAGAAGTACCACGGCCTGCGGGACGTCGACCAGCGCTACCGCCAGCGGTACCTCGACCTCATCGTCAACCCCGAGGTGCGCGACACGTTCGTCAAGCGCTCGAAGATCATCACGGAGATCCGGAATTTCCTCAACGAAAAGCTATTCCTCGAGGTGGAGACGCCGGTCCTGCACACGCAGGCGGGCGGCGCGGCTGCGCGCCCGTTCATCACGCACCACAACACGCTCGACATCGATATGTATTTGCGCATCGCGCTGGAGCTGCACCTCAAGCGCCTGATCGTCGGCGGCTTTGACCGCGTCTATGAGATCGGCCGCGTCTTCCGCAACGAGGGCATGGACACCCGCCACAACCCGGAATTCACGATGCTCGAGCTCTATCAGGCGTTCACGGATTTTCACGGCATGATGGACCTCACCGAGGAGCTGATCCGCACCGTCGCGAAGAAGGTGCTCGGCACGGCTCAGGTCACCTACGGCGACGTGACGATCGACCTCGAAAAGCCGTTCCGGCGCCTCTCGATGGCCGAGGCGGTAAAGGAGGCGTGCGGCGTCGACTTCACGGCGGTCGCCTCCGACGAGGAGGCGAAGCGCATCGCGGACGAGCACCACATCGCCTACGAGAAGCGGCACAAGTTCGGCGACATCGTGAACCTGTTCTTCGAGGAGTACGTCGAGGGGACGCTCGTCGAGCCGACGTTCATCACCGGCCACCCGACGGACATCTCTCCGCTCGCGAAGAAGAGCCCCGCCGACCCGCGCTTCACGGAGCGGTTCGAGCTGTTCATCCTCGGCAGCGAGTTCGCGAACGCGTTCAGCGAGCTGAACGACCCGATCGACCAGCGCCAGCGCTTCGAGGCGCAGGCCGCGCTCAAGGCGCAGGGCGACGAGGAGGCACACGGCGTCGACGAGGACTTCCTCACGGCGCTCGAATACGGTATGCCGCCCACCGGCGGCATGGGCATGGGCGTCGACCGCCTCGTGATGTTCCTCACGAACAGCCAGAGCATCCGCGACGTGCTGCTGTTTCCGACCATGAAAAGTATAGAGAAATAAATCCCGTAAAATCAACGTTTTTAGAGCCAATCAAGCCTTGTTTTCGTATAAATGGCCTTGAATTCGTATACGATCCGTAGTATAATTGAGCCAGAATCGTATAAATTCAAACCGTA
>CANQIG010000111.1 GCA_947623765.1 uncultured Clostridia bacterium
GACACGCTGGAATCGCACGGGATCGAGATCGTGGAGGACTTTTCGGACCTGCACATCGAGGACTTCAACATCGACGAGGTCGTCGAGGACGTCGGCGAGTACGACGACCTCGGGATCAGCATGGAGGGCGTCGCCATCGACGACCCGGTGAAGGTCTACCTCAAGGAGATCGGCCGCGTCCCGCTGCTCTCGCCCGACGAGGAGATCAAGCTCGCGATCGCGATCAAGAACGGCGACGAAAAGGCGAAAAAGCGCCTTTCGGAGGCGAATCTGCGCCTCGTCGTCAGCATCGCGAAGCGGTATCTCGGGCGCGGGATGCAGTTCCTCGACCTGATCCAGGAGGGGAACCTCGGCCTCATTAAGGCCGTGGAGAAGTTCGACTACACAAAGGGATTCAAGTTCTCCACCTACGCGACGTGGTGGATTAGGCAGGCCATCACGCGGGCCATCGCCGACCAGGCGCGGACGATTCGCATCCCCGTCCACATGGTGGAGACGATCAACAAGGTGAAGAAGGCCTCGAGCCTGCTGCTCCACACGAACGGCCACGAGCCGACCGCCGACGAGATCTCCGACGAGCTCGATATGCCGGTGGATAAGGTCCGGGAGATCATGCGCGTCGCGCAGGAGCCGGTCTCGCTCGAGACGCCGATTGGCGAGGAGGAGGACAGCCACCTCGGGGATTTCATCGAGGACGACCAGGCGCCCGCCCCGGCGGACGCGGCGAGCCACACGCTGCTGCGCGAGACGCTCGGCGACGTGCTCGATTCGCTGACGCCGAGAGAGGAGAAGGTGCTGCGCCTGCGGTTCGGCCTCGAGGACGGCAGGAGCCGGACGCTCGAAGAGGTGGGGCGCGAGTTCAACGTGACGCGCGAGCGCATCCGGCAGATCGAGGCGAAGGCGCTGCGCAAGCTGCGCCACCCGAGCCGGAGCAAGAAGCTCAAGGATTTTCTGGACTGACGTTCCGCAGGAGCGGGCGATCCTTTGGAGAAAGGGTGACGGAAGATGCATATGACACTGGAAGCCGACTACGCCGTGCGGATCGTGGAGTTCCTCACGGTGACGGGCAAGCGCACCGACGCGCGGACCGTGTCGGAAAAGACCGGCGTGACGCTGCGGTTCGCACTCAAGATCCTCCGCACGCTGGTCTCAGAGGGGATCGTGCGCTCGTTCCAGGGCTCGAAGGGCGGGTATGAGCTCGCGAAGCCGCCCGAGGAGATCACGCTGCGCTGCGTGATCGAGGCGGTGGAGGGGCCGTATATGCTCTCCCGCTGCCAGGACGACGGCTACAACTGCACGCGGGCGAACTGCTGCCTGCACGCCATCTACGAGGAGATCAGCGCCGAGGTGCGCGAAAAGCTGGATTCATACAATTTCGCGTCGATCGTGGCGCAGAAGTGAAAACTGCGAAGAAGAAACGCGCGGCGGGTTTTTCACACGCCGCGCTTGCTTTTTGCGCCGATCCGTGCTATAATATCGGCGGCGATATAGCCGGTCTCGCTGGACGCTTGGCGGCGCAGAGGCGTTTGCTCCGTGTCGCTCGCGGAGGACAGGAGAAATTTCTTTTCCCGCACAGCGCCTGCGGTGCGGGGTGCGTGGGGAAAAGTATCCGAAAGCGTTGGCAGAGTGAAGCTTGACCTACGCTGGCTCGCGGAGAATAGGAGAAACCCAATTTCCTGCGAAGCAGCCACGGCGCGGACTGCGCGGGGAAAAATCTCGGCAACGGTAAGCGCGCGCAAGCGCGCGAAACGCGACTAAAAAGTTCTTTTGCCTACTTTTCTTTCAAGAAAAGTAGGCGCGAATTAAAAGTTCTTTTGCTTACTTTTCTTTCAAGAAAAGTAAGGGAAAACGGGCCATTAGCTCAGTTGGTCAGAGCAGCCGGCTCATAACCGGTCGGTCCGGGGTTCGAGTCCCTGATGGCCCACCAGAAAAAGGCCCAGCCTGAAACGGCGGGCCTTTTTGCTTCGATTTTTTGGAATGGATGTGATCGCATGATCTATACCGTCGCGCTGAACCCCGCGCTGGACCTGCTCCTGCCGGTGCAGGCGCTTCGCCCGGGCGCGGTGGCGCGCGCCGCGAGCGAGGCGGTCCGCTTCGGCGGGAAGGGCGTGAACGTCT
Organism: uncultured Clostridia bacterium; assembly: GCA_947623765.1. Taxonomy (GTDB): domain Bacteria; phylum Bacillota; class Clostridia; order Oscillospirales; family Acutalibacteraceae; genus Hominenteromicrobium. The sequence continues at coordinate 2,119 of CANQIG010000111.1, forward strand.
CGCTGGTCCTGCGCGCGCTCGGCGTGCCGAGCACGGCGATGGGCTTTGCCGCCGGGTTTACCGGCGAGGCGCTGACCGCTTTTCTCGAAGCGCAGGGCATCCCGACGCGGTTCCTCCGGCTTCCGGAGGGATTCACAAGGATCAACGTGAAGCTCACCGGCGCGGCGGATGCGGAGATCAACGCGCCTGGACCGGCCGTGCGGCCGCAGGACGTGGAGGCGTTCCTCGCGGACCTCGGCGCGCTGCGCCAGGGAGACACGCTGGTGCTCTCCGGGAGCGTGCCGCCCGGCGCGGGGGAGGACGTCTACGCGCGGGCCGCGGCGCTGGCGCGGGAACGCGGCGCAAGAACGGTCGTGGACGCGGCGGGCGCGCTGCTGAAAAACGCGGTGCGGGAGGGGGTCTTCCTCGTGAAGCCCAACCGCGAGGAGCTTGAAGCGCTGTTCGGCGAAACGCTGGAAAGCGACGCGGCAGTGCTCGAAAAAATGCGCGCGCTGCAGGTGCGCGGCGCGGAAAACGTGCTGACCTCGCTCGGCGGGGACGGCGCGCTGCTGCTGACCGGGAACGGAGAAGTCTACCGCGCGGCGGCGGCGAAGGGAACGGTCCGCAGCACGACGGCGGCGGGGGATTCGATGCTCGCTGGGGTGCTCGCCGCGCTCGAAAAAGGAAAGACGTTCCCCGAGACGCTGGAGCTCGGCACGGCGGCGGGCGGTGCGACCGCGTTTTCCGTCGGTGTGGCGGGGTTCCAGAAGATCATGGCGGTGTACGAGATGGTGAAAGGGACGGTGAAGCGCGTTGGATAGCTTTCTCGTGGCGCTGAACGCGGTGATGCCGCTGTTCCTGCTTTTGGCGCTCGGCTACGGGCTCAAAAAGATCGGGATGCTCACACCGGAGTTTCTGAAAAAACTGAACAGCGTGAATTTCCGGGTGTTCCTGCCGGTGCTGCTCTTCCACAACACGTATAAGACCTCGATCACGGAGGCGGTCAGCGGCGTAACCGTGGGCTTTGCGGTCGGCGCGCTCGCCGTGCTATACGCGCTGCTCTGCCTCACCGTGCCGCGCGTCGTGAAGACGCCGGCGCAGCGCGGCGTGGTGATCCAGGGGCTGTTCCGAGGAAACTACGCGATCCTCGCCGTCGCGCTCGTGACGAACGTGTTCGGGGAGGAAAAGGCCGCGGCGGCGTCCGTGCTCTGTGCGATCCTCGTGCCGCTCTACAACGTCCTCGCGGTCGTGACGCTCGATGTGTTCACCTCGGGCGACAAGCCAAAGCTCGGGCCGACGCTCCGCTCGATCGCGAAGAACCCGCTGGTCCTCGGGGTCGCGGCGGGGCTTGTCGTTTCGCTCTTTGGGCTTCGCTTCCCGACATTCCTCGAGAGCGCGATCTCGGACGTCGCGCACCTCGCGACGCCGCTCGCGCTCATCGTTCTCGGGGGCGATTTCAGCTTCCGGCGGGCGAAGGGCAACCTGCGCATCAGCCTGCCGGTGACGGCTCTGCGGCTCCTCGTCATCCCGGTGTGCTTCGTGCCCATCGCGGTGGCGCTCGGCATCCGCGGCCCGGAGCTGCTCGCGATCTGCCTCGCGTGGGAGACGCCGGTCGCGGCGTCGAGCTACATCATGGCGGTGGAGGCCGGGGCGGACGGCGAGCTCGCCGGGGAACTGGTCGTGCTCAGCACGGCGTGCTGCATCCCGACGGTCTTCCTGCTGATCTTTATCCTGCGGTCCATGGCGCTGCTGTGAGGCTCGATCACGATGTGAAAGAGACTTTCAGGAGAGCAGGGGTATGATCGAGCCTATCCAAAAAGAACAGATGCCGGAATGCCTTGCGGTTCTCAAACAAGGCTACGAAAAAACGGCTGTGGAATTTGGAATGACGGAAGAGAACTGTCCGTATCGGGGCAGAACACGCCTGCCATATCCAGCCTTTGAAAAGGAATTCGACGGCGGATGCTTGATGTTCGGGTACATATGCGATCATTAAAATTCTTGGGTTTGTGTCGTTGTCTGTCAAAGGGCACGAAATGAAAACCAACGACATCGTTGTGCTTCCGACGTACCAAAACCGGGGGATCGGCAGTGAAACGATGCGATTTATCATCGAGAAAGCAAGAGACTTGAAGTGCAGTAAAATCTCTCTGGGCATGGTGCATGACGATCTCCCGTTAAGAAATTGGTATCAGAGGTTCGGCTTCCAGACCGTTCGCCTGAAAAAGTTTGACCAAGTCCGGTACACGGTCGGGAAAATGGAACTGTTGTTACAGAGAGCATCTTGCGGACTTTGATGCAAAGCCGAGGAAACCCCAAAAGTGCGCCTTTGCGGAGTAAAATGTGTGTCGGTGCAAATATTGGTGGATTTTTTCATATTTTTGTGATACCATTTAATTAGAAGATTTGTATATCCGCCCGATAAATCGGGAGTTGTAGGAGGAAAGTCAATTTGAGATTGGAAACGAACAAATTGTATATATGATTGATTCGAGAAGGTGATTGGCGAGATATGAAAAGCACATTCTCAGATTTTAGTAATTCTCAATATGCAATTAACGATATTCAGCTTACCTATGTAAAACGCAAGGAGAAAGTAAGCCATGGACACGGTTGACTTGATAATAAAATCCGCCACCGCCTTTTTTGATGAATTGAGGGCGGACGCAAACGGACGGTATCGTTCGTGGGAGCATTGCTACAAGTGCTTTCATGATGCTCGGAACAATCCCTCCCCCGATTATGATTATTTGAGTTTGCAGCTTGCTTTTTATCTTGCAAGCTGGGGAATGTACAGAGGCTCGTCTTTCCTTCTCCAAAAAGATTATAAGGTACATATTCCTGTGGTAGTGGAACTGCTAAAATCGTCGTATAACTGCCTGTTTGGACTTGCCTGTACGGATTTAAGAAAAAAGGATGTGCAGGAGAAACTTTCCGAACTGGATGTGTTCATGAGCGAGTATTATGACAAAGTCCGTAAGAGCGTGAAGGAATGCGAAGTAAAAAACAAACTGTCCACTACGCTTATTACAAAGGTTTTGATGGGAACGCTCGGCTGTGTGCCGGCTTACGATAGATACTTCATTGACGGTATCAAGGATCAGAACGTATCTACGGGGAATTACAACCTGAAGTCGCTTCTCAAACTGGTGGATTTTTATGAAAAGAATTCTGTCCGGCTTGAGGAAACACGGCAAGGGTTGAAAGTATATGACCTGCCATACCCGCAGATGAAGCTATTGGACATGGGATTTTGGCAGATTGGGTTTGAAAAGGATAATAAAACCGAATTCCTTACTCCGTAACGGTGCATACGGCATCGTTAAGAGGTAGAAAAAGGCTGCCGTTATGCTGTATCGAATTAGATACCGCAACAGAACCGCCGAAAGGGGGCGAGAGTTTGCTGACGTACACGCTCGAAGGGCTGCCGGGGGAAAAGCTCTACTCGAAGCTCTACGGATTTTTAAAAGACGACATTCAAAGCGGCGCGCTTGCGGCGGGGACGCGGCTGCCCTCGAAGCGACAGTTCGCCGAGAACCTCGGGGTGAGCGTGATCACCGTGGAGAACGCCTACGCGCAGCTCATCTCGGAGGGGTACATCTACGCGCTGCCAAAGCGCGGGTATTTTGTCGCGAAAGGCCAGCGGGACGCGAAGCCCGCCGCACCCGCCCGGCAGACCGCGCAGGTGGTGCAGGCGGAGACGCCCGCCGCGCCGCTCTTCGACCTTGCGGGGAACCGCACCGATCCCGCGAACTTTCCGTTTTCCACATGGGCGAAGCTGATGCGCGCGGTGCTCTCCGAGCAGCGCGCCGACCTGATGGCGAACGCGCCAGTCGGCGGCGTGGAGGCGCTGCGGCAGGCGCTCGCCGATCACCTGCTCGCGTTTCGGGGGATGCGCGTGGATCCGGCGAACATCGTCGTCGGGGCGGGGACGGAATTCCTTTACGGACTGCTCGTGCAGTTCTTCGGGACGGAGACGGTCTGGGCCGTGGAGGACCCGGGCTACCGGAAGCTCTCGCGGATCTATGGGAGCCACGGCGCGTCGTGCCGGTTCCTGCCGGTCGACGGAGAGGGCCTTTCCGCGAAGGCGCTCGAGGAGAGCGGCGCGGACGTCGTGCATCTCTCCCCGGCGCACCATTTCCCGACAGGCGTCACGATGTCCGCCGCGCGGCGGCTGGCGCTGCTGCGCTGGGCGGCCGGCGCGCCGGAGCGGTTCATCGTCGAGGACGACTACGACTCGGAGTTCCGGCTTTCGGGCCGCCCCGCCCCGCCGCTGACCTCGCTCGACGACGGCGGGAAGGTGATCTACATGAACACCTTCACGAAGAGCCTCG
>CANQIG010000112.1 GCA_947623765.1 uncultured Clostridia bacterium
GCCGGATCGGGAAGCTTTTTCCAAAGAGTTTCATACGCGCCACCTCACAATGTCCACGCGCTTCGACGAATCCGTCATCTTGTTGCGCTCCGGCATATTGCGGTCATAGGGGAGAATCCACAGGGCCTCGTGCGCCCCGGCGAGCAGTTCGAGGGAGGGCAGGAGGCGGAGCTTCTGCTCCTTCGAGACGAGCACATAGAGGTTATTTTCCTGATCGCCCCGCTCATATTCCGCCTCCATGACGGCGGTCATGGGCGTGAGATCGTTTCGGCACTCGATGCGCGCCAGCAGGCGGCGCATATAGAGCGCGGCGTTCTGGCCGGCGAGCTCGCCGGTGTCGAGCGTCTTCCCGGTGAGCACGTCCACGCCGTTCCCGACGATCCGGACCGAGATGCCGTCGAGCAGCATCCGCTCCGCGAGCTCCGCCGCGATCGAGAAGGAGAGCTCGTTTAGGGTATCGGTCACGGCAGCACCGACGCCCTCGGAATCGAGGAGCAGAACGACCTTCTGGGAGAGGGTCGATTCATGCAGATTCACGAGCAGCGTGCCGTTGCGGGCGGACGCCTTCCAGTTGATGTGCTTCATCGGGTCGGTGCGGCGGTAGTCGCGGATCCCGGCGAACTCGAACGGGTCGTCGTAGACGCGGCGTCGGCTCACCACCATGCCCATGATCTTGCTGTACGGGATGCGCACGTCGTTCGTGCCGATGCGCGCGGGGAGGACGTAGAGCTCCGTGTCCTGCGCGGCGTGTTCGACGAACTTCTCCTGCATCAGCAGATCGTAGGAGGAGACCGTCGTGGAACGGATCGTATAGTAGCCGCGCTTCTTCGCCTCGAAGGGCAGGACGCGCGTGATGCGCTGGCGCACCGAGGCGGTGAAGATGTCCCGCCGGTATGTCATGTCGCTGACCGTCGCGTTCTCCGCACTGGAAAACGCGAGGAAGCGGCTCATGTCAAAGCCCACTTCCAGCGCGGGAAGGGGCAGATATTTGTCGTTGACGATGGTCTCCACGAGATTGGTCCGGTCGCCGCAGAACACATGGTCTCGCTCGAACGCGATCTTCACGTCGAGCCGCCGGTTCCAGTACCGGCGGAAGATCAGCTTCTGCGCCAGAAAGAGCGCCCCGAGGAGCACCAGGAGCAGCAGAAAGATCCTCATCGCGACCAGTCCTCTGTCGGGAGCGGGACGCTGTCCAGCACCGCCTGCATGGCGGCCTTCTGGGCTTCCGTGACGCCGGCCGCGCCGGAGAGTTGGAGCCGGTGGGCGAGGACGGGCACGGCGAGCGCCTTGACGTCCTCCGGGACGACATAGCTGCCGCCGCGCAGCAGCGCGTATGCCCGCACCGCACGGAGCAGCGCGAGCGTGCCGCGCGGGCTGACGCCCATCTCGATGTCGCTGCGGCTGCGCGTGGCCTGGCAGAGCGAGACCAGATAGTCGAGGAGCACCGGGTGGATATAGATCTCCTTGGCTTCCCGCTGCAGGGCGAGGATGTCCGCCCCGGTGCAGACGCTGTCCAGCGTCTCGAGCGGTTCGTCCTTCATGAAGCGCAGGAGGATCGCCTTCTCCTGCTCAGGCGTCGGCGCCTGCATGGAGATACGCATGAGGAAACGGTCGAGCTGGGCCTCCGGCAGCGGATAGGTGCCGAGCGTCTCGATCGGGTTCTGCGTCGCGATGACGAAAAACGGCGCTTCGAGCTTCATCGTTTCGCCGTCCACGGTGATCTGGCGTTCTCCCATGCACTCCAGAAGACTGGACTGCGTGCGCGGCGTCGCACGGTTGATCTCGTCCGCGAGGAGAAGATTGCAGAACGCGGGCCCGGGGCTGAACACGAAGTCGTTTTCCTTCTGGTTGAAGAAGTTGAGTCCCGTCACGTCGCTCGGCAGCAGGTCCGGCGTGAACTGGATGCGGCTGAATTTCGCGCTGACGGACTTCGCGAGAGACTTCGCCAGAACGGTCTTGCCCATGCCCGGCACGTCCTCGATCAGGACGTGGCCGTCCGCGATCATCGAGGTGAGCAGCAGCGTCACGACCTCTTCGGAGCCGATCATGACCCGCCCGATATTTTCCCGGATTTTCTGAACCAGATCTTTTGTTTCCATTGGAGACCTCCTAATTTGCGCAAGTCGAAACGGGCGCTTGCCAGATACTTCTTTATTGATAAGAATACACCATTTGTGTGCAAAAATCAAGCCGGAGCGCATATGCGTGCAAAAAAAATTGTAAAATTGCTTGCATTTTGGTTTTAAATGCGTTAGAATGAACGTAATTGGTATTTGCCTTTGCGGGTATGGGTATTTTCTGCGGAAAAGAACACGGGGAGGCCTTCTGGAGATGAATATGCAACTGATCGAACGCATCCGGGAGAACGAGCATTCGTTCTCCAAAGGACAGCGACGGATCGCAAAGTATATCGAAGAGCATTATGATTCCGTGGCGTTCATGACGGCGTCGAAGCTGGGCGTCACGGTGGGCGTGAGTGAATCCACGGTCGTGCGTTTCGCGACGGAGATCGGGTATTCCGGGTATCCCGCGCTGCAGCAGGCGATCCAAGAGATGATCCGCAACCGTCTGACCACGGTCCAGCGGCTGGAGAACACGTCGCGGAACGTGCCGCTCGACCGCCTTCTCGACGCCGTTTTGGAACAGGATATCGATCTGATTCGCCGTACGGCGGAGACCGTTTCGCACGACGCGTTCTACCGGGCCGCCGACGCGCTGACAAAAGCGCGCCGGGTCTATGTGGTGGGCGCGGGGAGCTCGGCGGCCCTCGCCGCGTTTTTGACGCATTATCTCTCGCTGATCTATGAATCGGTCCGCCAGCTGGACGCGACGAGCGAGTCGCAGATCCTCCAGCAGCTCGTGCACATCGGCCCTGCGGACGCGCTCATCGCGATCAGCTTCCCGCGCTATTCCAAGAAGGTCGTCACGGCGCTGCGCCACGCGTCGAACAGCGGCGCGTCCGTGGTGGCGATCACGGACAGCGAGCTTTCGCCCATCGCGAAGCACGCAGAGCATGTGCTCCTCGCGAAGAGCGATATGGTGTCGTTCGTCGACTCCATCGTCGCGCCGATGGCGCTCATCAACGCGCTGATCGTGACAATCGCGATCAAGAAAAAGGACGAGGTCTCGAAGACCCTCGGCGACCTCGAGAAGATCTGGGGCGAGTACGGCGTGTTTGAGACCGTGGACCCCAGCGGGAACAGTGGACAGAACATTTGACGCCATTGTCGTGGGCGGCGGGCCTGCGGGGATGATGGCGGCGGCTACGGCGGCGGCGCGCGGCAGGCGCGTCCTGCTGCTGGACAAGAACGACCGCCTCGGGAAAAAGCTGCGCATCACCGGGAAGGGCCGCTGCAACGTGACGAACGACTGCGAGCCGGACGCGGTGATCCGCTCGACGCCGGGAAACGGCAGATTCCTCTTCAGCGCGGTACACGCGTTTCCGCCGGAGGCGACGAAGCGGCTGTTCGAGTCGCTCGGCGTCCCGCTCAAGACGGAGCGGGGACAGCGGGTATTCCCGGTCTCGGACTGCGCGGAGGACGTCGCGGAGGCTTTGATCAGTAGACTGCGGGCGCTCGGCGTCCAGACGGAAAAGGCACGCGTGCGGTCCGTCCTCACGGAAGACGGGGCGGTCGCAGGCGTGCGCACGGAGAGCGGCGCGTTCACGGCGCCCCATGTGCTGCTCGCCATGGGAGGCGCGTCCTACCCGGGGACCGGCTCGAACGGCGACGGCGCGCGGCTCGCGGCGTCGCTCGGACATACCGTGACGCCGCTGCGGCCCTCGCTCGTCGGGCTGCGCTCCGACGACCCGGACTGTCCCGCCGCGCAGGGGCTTTCCCTCGTGAACTGCGGCGTGAAGGTCCGGGACGAAAAGACAGGCAAAGTGATCTACGAGGATTTCGGGGAGCTTTTATTCACGCACGACGGCCTTTCCGGGCCGACGGTGCTCAGCGCGAGCGCGCATCTCAGGGAGATGGAGCCGGGCCGGTACACGGTCCTGATCGATCTCAAGCCTGCGCTCTCCGAGGAACAGCTCGACAAACGGCTGCTCCGGGACCTCGGGGAGAATAAGAACCGGAATTTTGCGAACTCGCTCCCGGCGCTGCTGCCGCAGAGCCTCATCGGGCCGGTGGTGCGCCGCAGCGGCATCCCGCCCGCGTGCAAGTGCAACAGCGTTACGAAAGAACAGCGGCAGAGCCTTCTGCGGGTCCTCAAGGGCTTTGCGGTCTCCGTTTCGGGATTTGCGCCGATCGAAGGCGCGATCGTCACGGCGGGCGGCGTGGACGTCCGCGAGGTGGACCCGAGGACCATGGCCTCGAAGAAGGTGCCCGGGCTGTTTTTTGCCGGGGAGATCCTCGACGTGGACGCGTACACCGGCGGGTTCAATCTGCAGATCGCGTTTTCTACCGGCTTTTGCGCCGGGCAAAACATATAAGAAATCGAAAAACGGGGGAGTTTTATGTTTGCGATCGCCATCGACGGTCCGGCGGGCGCTGGAAAAAGCAGCGCCGCGAAGGCTGTCGCGCAGGCGCTGGGTTTTGTTTATGTGGATACGGGCGCGCTTTACCGCGCCGTTGGGCTGTACCTGCTGCGGCACGGGATCGGGCCCGGGAGCGAAGCGGATGTCACGGCGGCGCTCCCGCGGATCACGGTCGATCTCGGATACCGCGAGGACGGCCAGCACGTCTTCCTCTGCGGGGAGGACGTGACCGGGGAGATCCGCACGCCGGAGGTCTCCATGGCGGCGTCCGCGTGTTCCGCGATCCCCGCCGTGCGCGCGTTCCTGTTCTCGCTCCAGACCGGCATGGCGGAGCGGTACGACGTGGTCATGGACGGAAGGGACATCGGGACCGTGGTCCTGCCGAACGCGCAGCTCAAGATCTTCCTGACCGCCTCGCCCGAAGCGCGGGCCGAGCGTCGGTGCAGGGAGCTCGAAGCGCGCGGCACGCCGGTCGATTATGCGGAAACGCTCGCCGACGTGATCCGGCGGGACCGGCAGGACACGGAACGCGCCGCCGCGCCGCTCCGTGCGGCGGAGGACAGCGTCACCGTGGATTCGGACCCGATGACGCTCGACGAGGTGGTGGAGACCGTTCTCGGGCTCGCGAGGGAAAGGATGGGACCGCATGGATAAAAAGCGAAGCCAGCCCGCGTGGTGGTATTTTCTCGCCCGGGGCGTGATGCTCCTGATCTTCAAGGTGCTCCATCCGTATAAGATCGTCGGCAAGGAGAACGTGCCGCGCAGCGGAGGAACGCTGGTCTGCTCGAACCACGTCACTTACGGCGACCCGATCTACGTCGCCTGCGCGATCCCGAAGCGGCAGATGCACTTTATGGCGAAGGCAGAGCTGTTCAAAAACCCGATCGCCGGGTGGTTCCTGCGGTCGCTCGGCGCGTTCCCGATCTCGCGCGGGACTGGCGGCGCGGAGGGCATCCAGACCGCGATGCGGCTCCTCGGGGACGGGCAGGTCGTCTGTATGTTCCCGGAGGGGACGCGCTCAAAGACCGGAGAGCTTCTGAACATGAAGACCGGGGCGTCCATGCTCGCGGAGAAGACGCGGTGCACCGTCCTTCCGGTGGCGATCGTCGGCAAAGGCGGCACGCCGCCGAAGATCTTCCGCCGGATGATGATCTGCGTCGGAGAACCGCTCTCGTATGAAGCGCTCGGGCTGAACGGCGCTTCTCCCGCCGGGTACCGCGCGGCGATCCGGACGATCCAAGAGAAAGTCCGCGAGATGCGCGAGGAGGCCATTCGACAGATGGACGGAAAGGGGAGAGCCGCATGATCCGCGTCGCAGAGACGGCAGGGTTCTGCTTCGGCGTCGACCGCGCGGTGACGCTTCTGCGCGGGCTGCTCGCCGAGGGCAAGCGCGTCGCGACGCTCGGCCCCATCATCCATAACACGCAGCTCGTGGAGGAGCTTCGGCAGCAGGGCGCGCGGATCATCGGCGCGCCGGAGGAAGCCGAGCCCGGGGAGACGGTCGTCATCCGCGCGCACGGGGTGCCGCCGAACGTCATGGAGGCGCTCGAAAAGGCAGGCGTCGAGGTGGTGGACGCGACGTGTCCCTTCGTGAAGAAGCTGCAGCACACCGTGGAGGAGGGCTCCGCCGCCGGACGGCGCGTGATGCTCGCCGGAGACGCGGAGCACCCGGAGGTGCAGGGCGTTCTCGGGTATGCAAAGGGCGAGCGGTTCACGTATCAGTCTGCAGAAGAGCTCGAAAATTACTTCAAAAACCGCCCCGAAGCGGCCCATGAGCCCCTTCTTTTCTGTCAACAAACCACTTTTAACGCGGAAGAATGGAAAAAATGCTTGATTTTCATTAAAAAGGTCTGTACAAACGCTTCCGTTTTTGATACAATATGTAATGCGACCGCGAATCGCCAGAAAGAGGCGAAGCGG
>CANQIG010000113.1 GCA_947623765.1 uncultured Clostridia bacterium
CTCCACGACACGGTGCGGCGCATCGTCAGCGCGATCTGCGGCACGCTCGACGAGCTGAAATGGCAGTTCCCGGAGCTTTCGACCGAACTTTCGCGCGACGTGACTTTCGTGACGGCGCAGGAGCTCGAGGACCGCTGGCCGGAGCTCTCCCCGCGCGAGCGGGAGAACCGCATCTGCGCCGAACATAAGACGGTGTTCATCGGCGGGATCGGCGGCGCGCTGAAGAGCGGAAAGCCGCACGACGGCCGCGCGCCGGACTACGACGACTGGGATCTGAACGGCGACCTTTTCTTCTGGCATGACACGCTCGGCATTGGGCTCGAGATCAGCAGCATGGGCATCCGTGTGGACGAAAATTCGCTCAAAAAGCAGCTCGAGATTTCGAACTGTATGCACCGGGCGGCGCTGCCGTTCCATAAAATGCTGCTTGCCGGGGAGCTTCCGCTGACGATCGGCGGCGGCATTGGGCAGTCCAGACTCTGTATGCTCCTGCTCGGCAAGGCGCACATCGGCGAGGTGCAGTCCTCGCTCTGGAGCGAGGAAGACCGGAAGCGCTGCGCGGAAAACGGGATCGTGCTCCTTTGAGCGCGGACAGTTCGCGCAAGCCAAAACAAACTTTTTCTGGAAGGAGGCGCCGCGATGGACGTGCGCGTCGGCGACAGACTGCTGATGAAAAAGAACCACCCCTGCGGCGCGAATACCTTCGAGGTGCTGCGCATCGGGGCGGATTTCCGCATCCGGTGCACGGGCTGCGGGCGGGAGGTCATGGTCCCGCGCCATAAATGCGAGAAGAACATCCGAAAGATCCTGCGGGAGACCGAGGAGAGCGGCGAATAGCGTTTTTACGTTTTTTAAACTCTCGGAAAGGAATCTCGAAAGGATATGTTTGAAAATCTCTCGGTTTTTGAAAACCGATTTGAAGAGCTCAACGCGAAGCTCTATGACCCGTCCGTCGCGGCGGACCCTACCGTTTACGCTTCGCTGATGAAGGAGCTGGGGGAGCTTGGGCCGATCGTGGAGCAGTACCGCGCCTACCGGAAGGCGGAGGGCGACGCGGCCGAGGCGGAGACTCTGCTAAACGAGCCGGGGCTCGAAAAAGAACTGCGCCAGATGGCGCTCGACGAGCTCGGCGCGGCGCGTGCGGCTTCGGAGAAAGCCGCGGATGCGCTGCGGCTCCTGCTTTTGCCGAAGGACCCGAACGACGCGCGGAACGTCATCGTGGAGATCCGCGGCGGCGCGGGCGGCGAAGAAGCCGCGCTGTTTGCCGCTGTGCTCTATCGAATGTACACGTATTACGCGGAGAAAAACGGCTGGAAGACCGAGGTCGTCAGCCTCAACGAGACGGAGCTCGGCGGCTTTAAGGAGATCAGCTTCACGATCGACGGGGCGGGCGCGTACTCGCGGCTCAAGTTTGAAAGCGGCGTCCACCGCGTCCAGCGTGTCCCGGAGACGGAGACGCAGGGCCGCATCCACACCTCGACGGCGACGGTCGCCGTGCTGCCCGAGGCGGACGAGGTGGAGCTCGAGATCGATCCGAAGGATCTCCAGATCGACACGTTCCGCTCCTCCGGCGCGGGCGGTCAGCACATCAACAAGACCTCCTCTGCGATCCGCATCACGCACCTGCCGACCGGCACGGTGGTGGAATGTCAGGACGAACGGAGCCAGTACAAGAACAAAGACAAAGCGATGCGGGTGCTGCGCGCGCGGCTGCTCGACGCGAAGCGCGCCGCGCAGGACGCTGAGATCGCGGAGAACCGTCGCAGTCAGGTGGGCACGGGAGACCGCTCCGAGCGCATCCGCACATACAATTACCCGCAGCTGCGCGTCACCGATCACCGGATCGGCCTGACGCTCTACCGGCTCGACGACATCCTCGGCGGCGACCTCGATGAGATCATCGACGCGCTGACCGCCGCGGACCGCGCCGAAAAGCTGCGCCAAACCATGGAGAACGGCTGATGGAGACGATATTTCTAAGCGCCGACCGCCCCGAGGACCTCGCGCGCGCGGGGAAGATCCTTCGGGAGGGCGGGCTCGTCGCGCTCCCGACGGAGACGGTGTACGGCCTCGGCGGAAACGCGCTCGACAGCTCCGTCGCGGCGAAGATCTACGCGGTGAAGGGCCGCCCGAGCGACAATCCCCTGATCGTGCACATCGCGTCGAGAGACGCGCTGCCCTCGATCGCGGCGGAGATCCCGCCGGAGGCGGAAAAGCTGATGGACGCGTTCTGGCCCGGCCCGCTGACGGTCATTTTCAAAAAGACCGGCCGCATCCCCGATACCGTGACCGGCGGGCTCCCGACGGTCGCCGTGCGGATGCCGTCGCACCCGGCGGCGCGGGAGATCATCCGCGCGGCGGGCGTACCCGTCGCCGCACCATCGGCGAACCTTTCCGGCCTGCCGAGCCCTTCGCGTTTTGAACACGTGAAGGACGACCTCGCGGGGCGTGTGGAGGCCATCGTGGACGGCGGCGACTGCGAGGTCGGCGTGGAATCGACGGTGGTCACGCTCGTCGGAAAAACGCCGCGCGTGCTGCGGCCCGGCGGCGTCTCTCCGGAGGCGATCCGCGCGGTGCTCGGCGAAATCGAGATCGACCCGGCGGTGTTCGCGCCGCCGCCTGAAAATGCGGCGGTGCTTTCGCCGGGCATGAAATACAAACACTACGCGCCGCGCGCAGAAGTCACGGTCGCGGACGCGTCTCTCGATGCGTTTGCCGCGCTGATGAAGCAAAACCCGGACGCGGCGGCGCTCTGCTTCGAGGGAGAAGAAGAACTTTTCCCGAATCTCGCGGTGCCGTTTGGCCGCGAGGAGGATGCGCTCAGCGAGGCGCACGCGCTGTTTGCCGCGCTGATCCGGCTCGACGAGCTCGGCGTGCGGCGTGCGTTTGCGCGCCGTCCGAAGACGCGCGGCGTCGGCCTCGCGGTGATGAACCGGCTGCTCAGGGCTTCGGCGTTTCGGGTGACCGTGCCCGAAAAGGTAATGGTCCTCGGGCTGACGGGCCCGTCCGGCGCGGGGAAGTCCACCGTCGCGGCGCGGCTCCTAAAGAGGGGCGCGTCGGTGATCGACTGCGACGCGGTGACGCGTTCCCCGGCGCTCTACGGCCCGGAAACGCTCGGAAAACTCGCAGAGACGTTCGGGCGGGAGATCCTGCTGCCGGACGGCACGCTCGACCGGCGCGCCCTCGCGCGGCGGGCATTCGCTTCTCCCGAGGGGACGGCGGCGCTCAACCGGATCACGCACCCGGTGACCCTCGCGCACATCCGGCGCTTGGTCCGAGAGGAAGCGGAGCGCGGCGCGAAGGTCATCGTGCTCGACGCGCCGACGCTCTTTGAGTCCGGCGCGAACGCGCTCTGCCGACGTGTGGCGGTCGTGACCGCGCCCGAGGAGACGAGGCTTTCCCGGATCATGGCGCGGGACGGCCTCTCGGAGGCGGACGCGCGGGTGCGGCTCTCGGCGCAGAAGCCGGAGACGTTCTACACCGAACGCGCGGACTTTGTCCTCGAAAACGGCGAACAGATCCCCGAGGCGCAGTACGAAGAACTGTTCGCTGCACTGTCGCTTTGAAAGGAGCATTCATGGCCGAAAAACAGGAACGGCAGGCTCGAAGAACGGCCGCGCGCCGGAAGAAGACGGGCGGCAGACCGCGGCGGGGAAGACCCGCGCGGACGAAGCTCCCGGTCTGGGTGTTCGTCGCGGCGGGCATCGCCGCAGTTTCGCTCCTTGCGCTCCTTGTTCTCTCCTCGCGGGAGATCCCGAAGGACATGGACGCGCTCACGTACCCGAGGCCGTATCACGGCGCGGTCTCGCGCGAGGCGAAGGAGAACGACCTTCCGGAAAGTCTCGTCTACGCCATTATGAAGGCGGAGAGCGGGTTCGATCCCGAGGCAGAGTCCCCTGCGGGGGCGTACGGCCTGATGCAGATCACCGGGATCACCTTTGAATGGCTGCAGGGCAAGTTTGGGGAGACGCTGCCGACGGACGCGCTGCTCAAGCCGGAGACGAACATCCGGTACGGCTGCCGGTGCCTGCGGCTCCTGTTGGATAAGTTCGACGGCGTGCCCGAGACCGCGGTCGCGGCCTACAATGCGGGCATGGGAAATGTGGCGGAATGGCTTTTGGACAGCACGTATTCCCCGGACGGGCGGACGCTCTCGGCGATCCCGTTCCCGGAGACGGAGGCGTATGTCGAGAAGGTCATGCTCTATAAATCGTCCTACGACGAAAAATATTACGGGGGAATGAAAAATGGCTGACGAACGAAATGAGAAAAAGTCCGAGGGCCAGGAACTGGCCGAGAAGCTGCTCAACACGAGAAAGAACGGCTTTTTGAAGGTGGACGATGCGAAGATCGCCGAGGCGGATGCGTTCTGCGAGGGATATAAGGCGTTCCTGCGCGTCGCGAAGACCGAGCGCGAGTCCGTGGATTACGCGGTCGCGGCTGCGGAAAAGGCGGGCTTTGTGCCGTTTGACCGCACGAAAAAGTACGCTCCGGGCGACAAAGTCTACGCGAACAACCGGGGAAAGTCGATCTGCCTCGCGGTCATCGGCGAAGAGGGAACGAAGGAGGGCGTGCGCATCGCGGCGGCCCACATCGATAACCCGCGTCTCGACCTCAAGCCCATCCCGCTCTATGAGTCCAGCGAGATGGCGTACCTCAAGACCCACTACTACGGCGGCATCAAGAAGTACCAGTGGATGGCGATCCCGCTTTCCATGCACGGCGTCGTCGTGAAGGCGAACGGCGAAAGCGTCAAGGTGCGCGTCGGCGAGGAGCCGGGCGAGCCGCAGTTCACGATCACCGACATCCTGCCGCACCTCGGCCGCGACCAGCTCTCGAAGCCGCTCGGGCAGGCGTTCACCGGCGAGGACCTCAACATCCTTGTGGGCAGCCGTCCGGTGCGCTTCGACGACGTGAAGGACGCGTATAAGCTCAACATCATGAAGATCCTCAACGAAAAGTACGGCATCGTCGAGGCGGATCTCGTGTCTGCCGAGATCGAGTTCGTCCCGGCGTTCCCGCCCGTGGACATCGGCTTCGACCGGAGCCTCATCGGCGCGTACGGCCACGACGACCGCGTGTGCGCGTATCCCGCGCTGATGGCGGTCCTCGCCGCCGGCACGCCGAAGCACACCGTCGTCACGGTCCTTGCGGACAAGGAGGAGACAGGCAGCTCCGGCAATACGGGCCTCCATTCCTCGTTTATGGAGTATTTCATCGCCGACCTCGCAGCGCTCGACGGCATGGAGGTCCGGCACGTGCTCTCGAAGTCGCTCTGTCTCTCCGCCGATGTGACCGCGGCGTACGATCCGAACTTCGCGCACGCATATGAGCTCCAGAATTCCACGTTCGTGAACGGCGGTCTCGGCGTCTCGAAGTACACGGGCAGCGGCGGCAAGGGCGGCACGTCCGACGCGTCCGCCGAGTATGTCGGGCTCGTGCGCCGGATCTTTGACGATGCGGGCGTCCTCTGGCAGATCGGAGAGCTCGGCAAGGTCGATCAGGGCGGCGGCGGGACCGTCGCGCAGTTCATCGCGAACCTCGACGTCGACACCGTCGACATCGGCGTGCCTGTGCTCTCGATGCACGCGCCGTTTGAGGTCGTCTCGAAGCTGGACGTCTTCATGGCCTGCGAGGGCATCAAGGCGTTCTTCAAAGCGTGAATACGGAAACCGCTCCGCTCCCTCCGCGAAACGCGGGAGGCGGAGATCTCGGCATACGAGATCGCCCCGGGAAAGTTCCCGGGGCGATCTTCCGATGCAGCTTTTCTTGAAAGTAGAATGCTTCGGCGGCGGCCCCTCTCTGGGACCGCCGCCGTTTGTCAGGTCAAATCAGAAAAGTGCTTTTTTCGCGTCCTCAACCGAAGCGAACGGCCCCGGGAGCGGGCGCAGCCCGCGCCGCGCGCCGAAGTAGTCCCGGTCGAAGACGATCGGCGTGCCGTCCGGGTTTTCAAACTTCTGCTCCGGCTCGAACGCCATGCCGAGCGTATCCGTCGAAACGGTGGC
Organism: uncultured Clostridia bacterium; assembly: GCA_947623765.1. Lineage (GTDB taxonomy): Bacteria > Bacillota > Clostridia > Oscillospirales > Acutalibacteraceae > Hominenteromicrobium. The sequence goes on from CANQIG010000113.1 coordinate 6,006, forward strand.
CGTTTCGAGCGTCGGGAGCTTCTCCCAGAGGTTCGTCTCGAGAACGACCGCGCCGTCTTTTTCGGTGAGCGAGAGCGTCACGCCGTCGATCTCGGCGAAGTTCGTCTCCTTCTCCCAAGGTTTCGCGCCGTTTGCAAAGACGTTGCCGTTCGTCCAGACCGGCAGATGCATATAGTACCGGTCGCTCGGGGCGCTGCCCATGCCGCAGTAGCCCTCGAATTCCTTTTCCCATTCCGCTTCGGTGGGATAGCCCTGGGCGCGGTAATAGGTCAGCGCCAGCTCCGGATCCTTCCGCTTGGACAGCTTCCGCTTGGAGCTGCCGTCCATCTTCTGAAGCGTCCCCACATGCAGGTATTTGGGCAGCTTAAAGCCCAATGCGGCCGTAAGCTGGAT
>CANQIG010000114.1 GCA_947623765.1 uncultured Clostridia bacterium
ACGTCGCGGCGGCGCTGTTCGGCGCGGGCATCGGCACGATCGTCTATCTGCTCTGCACGAAGCGCAGGAGCCCGGTGTTCCTCGGCTCCTCCTTCACGTTCCTCGGCGCGTACGCGGCCTCCATCGGCCAGAACTACGGCTACTGGGGCATGATCATCGGCGTGCTCTTCGCGGGCCTCGTCTATGTCGTGATCGCGCTCATCATCAAGGTCGTCGGCTCCGGCTGGGTCAATAAGCTGATGCCGGCCGTCATCATCGGGCCGATCGTCGCGCTGATCGGGCTCTCCCTCTCCGGCACGGCGACGAGCTGGGTCATGGGCAACGGCGCGGCGGACGTCGTCTACGGCGAGAGCTACAGCTGGGTCTCCATTCTGGTGGGCCTCTTCACCTTCTTCATGATCGTCGTCGCGTCCGTCAAGGGCTCGAAGACCGTGAAGCTGATCCCGTTCATCGTGGGCATCGCGGCGGGCTACGCGCTCGCGCTGGTGCTGACCGTGATCGGCACGGCGGCGAACATCGAGGCGCTGAAGGTCCTCTCCTTCCAGCCGTTCATCGACACGTTCTCGCATTTCTCCATCCAGAGCATCGTCGATTATCCGAAGTTCTTCTTCCTCAAGGCCATCCAGACGAACGGCCAGTATGTGCTCGACGCGGCGGCCATCGGCAATATCGCGATGATCTACGTGCCGATCGGCATCGTGGAGCTCGCGCAGCACATCGCGGACCACAAGAACCTCAGCTCGATCATTGAGCGCGACCTCATCACCGACCCGGGCCTCGACAAGACGCTCGTCGGCGACGGCCTCGGTTCCATCGTCGGCGCGGTGTTCGGCGGCTGCGCGAACACCACCTACGGCGAGTCCATCGGCTGCATCGCGATCACCGGCAACGCGTCGATCGTCTCCATCCTCTACGCGGCGCTCGGCTGCGTGGTCCTCAGCTTCTTCACGCCGTTCGTCGTGCTCATCAACTCCATCCCGAAGTGCGTCATGGGCGGCGCGTGCATCGCGCTCTACGGCTTCATCGCGGTCTCCGGCCTGCAGATGCTCCGCCGGGTGGACCTCGGCGACAGCCGGAACCTGTTCGTCGTCTCCGCGATCTTCGTCTGCGGCATCGGCGGGCTGTACTTCGGCTTCGGCACGAACGGGATCACGGGCGGCGCGCTGCTGAACATCACGTCCCTTGCGGCGGCGCTGATCGTCGGCATCGTGACGAACCTGATCGTGAACAACGGGCACCTCTCCTCCGGCGAGGAGAACAGCTCCCTCGGCGCGCACGTCGAAAGCATGGGCGGCGTCGGGGACCCGACCGTCCCGCAAAAGCCGAGACCGCAGGGCGCGAAGAAAAAGAAGAAGAAGTAAACCGAACGCGGGTCTCACCGGCGCGGCGGCCCAGAGCCGCCGCGCCCTTTGGCTTTTTGGGAGGCTGCGATGGAGCGAAAATATATCCGGCGCATGGTCCTGAACGGCGAGCTCCCGGCGGATTCGTACCTACGGGACGTTCCGGCGGTGCGGTGTCTCGGGGAAGCGGGCGGGCTGGAATTCGACCGCGACGTGACGTTCCTCGTCGGCGAGAACGGGACGGGGAAGTCGACGCTGCTCGAGGCGGCCGCCGTCGCGATGGGCTTCAACGCGGAGGGCGGCGGGCGGAACTTCCGCTTTTCGACGCGGGACACACATTCGCCGCTCGCGGACTATCTCACCGTCGTGCGGCAGGCGTACCCGAAGGACGGGTTCTTCCTGCGCGCGGAGAGCTTTTACAACGCCTCGAGCTACATCGAGGACGTCGCGGCGAACGGCCTCGGCGGGGCGGCGGGCGCGGCGGAGTTCCTCCAAAAGAGCTACGGCGGCGCGTCGCCCCACGCGCAGAGCCACGGGGAGAGCTTCCTCGCGCTCGTGCAGAACCGGTTCTCCGGGAACGGGCTATATTTCCTCGACGAGCCCGAGGCCGCGCTCTCGCCGATGCGCCAGCTCGTGCTGCTCGGGGAGATGCGCCGGCTCGTGGAGAAGCGCTCGCAGTTCCTGATCGCGACGCATTCGCCGATCCTGATGGCGTATCCGGGCGCGCGGATCTATGAGATCACGCCGGAGGGGGTCCGCGCCGTCGCGTACCGCGAGACGGAACACTACGCCGTGACGAAGGCGTTTCTCGACGCCCCGGAGCGGATGCTGCGCACGCTCTTCGGCGAAGAAGAAAAAAGCGGCGAAATTTGAAAAAACACTTGCTTTTCGGCCCGGTTTGTGATAAACTGTACCTGTTCGTCCTGAAACGAAAGATGTTCGCGAAAGAGGTGACAGACCATGAAGAATATCCATCCCGATTATCAGGAGACGACGATCACCTGTGCGTGCGGCAATGTGATCCACACCCGTTCCACGAAGAAGAATATCCGCGTGGAAATTTGCTCCAAGTGCCACCCGTTCTTTACGGGCAAGCAGAAGCTGGTCGATACCAGCGGCCGTGTGGATATGTTCAATAAGCGCTACGGTATCACGAAGTAATTGCAAAGAACCAACCGCGGGCGGTGCCGAGATCGGCATCGCCTGTGCTGTTCTATCCGGAGGGGAGTATCATGGGCGCATACCGAACGGTGGAAAGGGAGGCCGAGGACGCGTTCGTCGAGAAGCGCTCGCGGTTCATCGGCTATGCGAAGCCCGTCGAAACGGAGGAGGAGGCGCTCGCGTTCCTCGCGGAAAAGCGCCAGAAGCACTGGGACGCCTCCCACAACGTCTACGCGTATAGCATCCGGGGCGGCGCAGTGCGGTTCTCCGACGACGGCGAGCCGCAGGGGACCGCCGGGATGCCCGTGCTCGACGTAATCCAAAAGAGCGGCGTGACGAACGTCGCGGTCGTCGTGACGCGGTACTTCGGGGGGATCCTGCTCGGCGGGGGCGGGCTCGTGCGCGCGTATTCGCACGGCGCGTCGATCGCGCTCGCGGCGGCGGGGATTGTCGAGATGCGCGAGTGCCTGCGTCTGAGGGCCGTGTGCGATTACGGGCGGTACGGGCGGCTGCAGTCGCTGATCCCGGAATGCGGCGGCGTCGTGGAGGACACGGCGTTCGCGGAGAACGTCGAGCTGCGGTTCCACATGGAGCCGGAGAAGCTCCCGGCGTTTGAGAAGCGCCTCGCGGACGCGACGAACGGCGCGGTCTCGGCGGAAACGCTCGGCAGCGCGTTTTTCGCGTTTCCGGTTGAAGAAGCGTAAGCGCAGGGCATTCCAAAAAATTTTTTTAAAAATTTCAGGGGAAAGAAACAAATTTGACGATTTTTCCCGTATAATCGTAATGAAAGGGTTTTTTGACCGTTCGGAAGGAAGGAATGCCGTATGGAGGAGCGCACGATCCGCGAGGAGACGCAGCGCATCGAGCGGGAGACGCTTTCTCCCCTCGCGATGCTCTCCGAGAACACGCGCGGCCGGGAAAAGCTGATCCCGGAATGTCCGCTGCGCACGCCCTTCCAGCGCGATCGGGACCGCGTCATCCACTGCAAGTCCTTCCGTAGGCTGAAGCACAAGACGCAGGTGTTCCTCTCCCCCGAGGGCGACCACTACCGCACGCGGCTGACGCATACGCTCGAGGTGAGCCAGATCGCGCGGACCGTGGCGCGCGGGCTCAGGCTCAACGAGGACCTGACGGAGGCCATTGCGCTGGCACACGACCTCGGCCACACGCCGTTCGGGCACGCGGGCGAGCGGGCGCTCGACGCGATCATGACGCACGGCTTTCGGCATTACGAGCAGAGCGTGCGCGTCGTGGAGCGTCTGGAAAACGACGGCGAAGGCCTGAATTTGACGTATGAGGTGCGCGACGGCATCCGGTGCCACACAAAGGGGCCCGAGGCCGAGACGTTCGAGGGGCGGATCATCCGCTGGGCGGACAAGATCGCCTATATCAACCACGACATCGACGACGCGATCCGGGCGGGCGTGCTCTCGGAAAGCGACCTGCCGCGCGCCGCGACGGAGATCCTCGGCGCGACGAAGAGCGCGCGGATCACCTCGATGGTGACTTCGCTCATCGAGGAGACGCGGCGGACGGGGTTCGTCGGGTTTTCCCCGGAGATCCTCAGCGCGTTCGATCTGCTCCACACGTTCATGTTCGACGCGGTCTACACCAACGACTACGCGAAGCGGGAGGAGAAAAAGGTCCCGCATTTGATCGAAAGTCTGTATGAGTATTTTGTACATCACCCGGAAAAGCTGCCGAGGAGCCTGCGCATCATCGCGACGGAGGACGGTAAGGAGCAGGCCGCCTGCGATTATATCGCCGGCATGACCGACCGCTTCGCCGTCGATCTCTACACGGAGCTTTTCATCCCGAAATCCTGGGGCACGACTTGACGAAAGGAGGCGAGGCGCCTTGCCCTTGCCGGATAGCTTTTTGCAGGAGCTGAAGGACCGCTCCGACATCACGGACATCGTTTCGGCGTATGTGGTCCTCAAGCGCCGCGGGCGGAACATGGTGGGCCTTTGCCCGTTCCACCACGAGAAGACGCCCTCCTTCAACGTCTACCCCGAGAACGGTTCGTATTACTGTTTCGGCTGCGGCGCGGGCGGCGACGTCATCACGTTCGTGCGGCAGATCGAGAATCTGGACTACATGGAGGCGGTGCGGTTCCTCGCACAGCGCGCGGGGCTGCAGGTGCCGGAGCGCGGCGTGGACGATTCCATGGCGCGGCTTCGGCAGCGCGTGCTCGAGATCAACCGGACGGCAGCGCGGTTTTTCCACGCGGCGCTCTTCGAGGAGGAGGGCAGGCCGGGCCTCGAGTATTTCACGCGGCGCGGACTCGACCGGAAGACCATCACGCATTTCGGGCTCGGCTGGGCGCCGGAGAGCCGTTTCGCGCTGGTGGACCATCTGAAAAGCAAGGGGTTCTCCGAGAGCGAGATGATCCAGGCGAACGTCGCGGTGCAGACGCGAAGCGGCCGCGCGATGGACCGCTTCCACGCGCGCGTGATGTTCCCGATCATTGATTTAAGAGGCAGCGTGGTGGCGTTCGGCGGGCGCATCCTGACGGACGAAAAGCCGAAGTACATCAACACCTCGGACACGCCGGTCTATAAAAAGAGCCAGGGGCTTTTCGCAATGAATTTCGCGAAGAACGCGCTCTTGAGCGGCAGGCTCATCCTCGCAGAGGGATACATGGACGTGATCTCACTGCACCGCGCGGGCTTCGAGAACGCGATCGCGTCGCTCGGCACGTCTCTGACGGAGGAGCAGGCGCGGATCATGGCGCGCTACGCGAAGGAGGCCGTCATCTGCTACGACTCCGACGAGGCGGGGCAGAAAGCGGCGCAGCGGGCGATCCCGATCCTGCGCGGCGCCGGTCTGCTCGTGCGGGTCATGGCGGTGCCGGGCAACAAGGACCCGGACGAGTTCCTGCGGTCGTACGGCGACGAGGGCCCGGCGCGGTTCAAAAAGCTGCTTGACGCCTGCGGCAACGACGTCGAGTACCGGCTGGAAAAGCTGAAGCTCGGGCTGGACCTCGAGAGCGGCGACGGCCGGGTGCGGTACCTGACGGCGGCGACGGAGGTCCTCGCGGGACTGGAAAACGCGCTGGAGGCCGACGTGTACGCCGGGAAGCTCGCGGAGGAGCTCTCTGTGGAGAAAACGTCGATCCTTGAGCAGGTGCGCCGTATGCGGCAGCGTGCGGGGCGCGCCGCGGAAAAGCAGCGCCGCAGGGAGGAGAGCGACCGGCTCTCCGCGCGGCGGGACGAGGTGAACCCGGAAAAGCGGCGGCACGTAAAGGCCGCGAACGCCGAGGAGGCGCTGATCGGCTGCCTCTACCGCCACAACGAGCTCGCCGAATGGCTGCAAAGCGAAATGCCGCCCGAAAATTTTCTGACAGCGTTCGACCGGAGAGTATACGAAGCGCTCCTGGGAAAGCTGTTGCAGGGGGACCCGACGCACGCCGTGACTTTGACGGACTTTTCGGCGGAGTTCACGCCGGAGGAGATGGGCCGGATCGCGCGGATCTTCCGCGCCGGGGAGGAGACCTCGGCGGAGGACGCGCGGCGGTTCATCGGGATCCTCAGGGAGGAGCGGGCCTTTTCGGACCCGGAAAACATAAAGCGGAGCGACCCCGAGGCGCTGATGGCGCAGCTGGATCTCCTGAGAAAGCAGAGAAAGTAACGGAAACGCGGGAATAAGGGAACAGAAAAGAAAGGTTTGGTAACAGCATGGCAGCACCGGAAAAAAAGTCGGTCCTTCGGGAACTCATCGATCTCGGACGCAGCAAGGGGCAGCTCTCCACGAAGGAGATCATGGACGCGCTCGGCGAGCTGGAATTCGATCCGGAACATATCGAAAAGCTCTATGACACGCTGGAATCGCACGGGATCGAGATCGTGGAGGACTTTTCGGACCTGCACATCGAGGACTTCAACATCGACGA
>CANQIG010000115.1 GCA_947623765.1 uncultured Clostridia bacterium
GCGCGGCGAGCGACGCGAGCAGCCCGGCGAGCACGTCGCCGCTGCCGCCGCGCGCCATGCCGGGGTTCCCCGTCGTGTTGACGCGCACGTCGCCCTTCGGCTCCGCGATCACCGTCCCCGCGCCCTTGAGCACCGTGATGACGTGGTACCGCGCGGTGAATTCCTTCGCGGCCTGCAGCCGGTCCGATTGGACGGCGGCGACATCTTTTCCGGTGAGGCGCGCCATCTCGCCGGGATGCGGCGTGACGGTCACCGGGACGCGGACGTCCATGAGGCGGTCGGGCGCGGCGGCGAGGAGGTTCAGCGCGTCGGCGTCGAGCACGAGCGGGCAGCGCGCGGCGCGCAGGACGGTCTCGAGGACCCTTGCGGCGTACGTCGCGGTCCCGAGGCCGCAGCCGACGACGCAGGCGTCCGCGCGGGCGAGCGCGGTCTCAAGCCGCGCTTCGAGCGTTTCGTCCGGCTCGTACAGCGTGAAGACCGCCTCCGGGATGCACGGCGCGACGACCGGGTAGAGCGCGTGCGGCACGGCGAGCTCGAGGAGCCCGACGCCGCCGCGCAGCGCCGCCCGCGCGGCCATGATGCACGCGCCGGCCATGCCGACGCTGCCGCAGATCATGAGGAGGCGGCCAAAGCTCCCCTTGTGACTGTCCCGTCTGCGCGGGGCGAAGAGCGGCTTTACGTCGCTCAGGGCGACGGAGGCGGTCTCGTGGGGGAGCATCTCGAGGAACTCCCGCGGGATGCCCACGCTGCGGACCACGGTCTTCCCCGCGAACGCTGCGCCGGGATAGACGGTATGCGCGGCCTTGCGCGCGGTGAACGACACGGTGTAATCGGCGCGGAAGCTCGAGGGGTCGGCCGCGCCGGTGTCGCACTCGACGCCGCTCGGCAGGTCGACCGCAAAGCGCAGCGCGTGCGACGCGTTCGCGCGGCGCAGCAGCGCCGCGACGGTCTCCGGCAGCGCGCCGCGGAACCCGAAGCCGAACACCGCGTCGACGAGGATGTCCGCCTCGTCGACGGCCTGCTCGGCGCCGCGCGCCGTGACGATCGAGATGCCCTTCGTCATCTTGTCGTACGCCTGCTTCGCGAGCGCGCCCGTCGGCGCGCCCTGCGCGAGCACGACGGTGACCTCGGCCCCGGCTTTGGAGAGCAGCCGCGCGATGACGAAGCCGTCTCCCCCATTGTTTCCCTTTCCGCCGAGGATGACGGCGCGCTTTCCGGCGACGTCGGTCTCGGCGCAGATGAAGCGCGCGGTCTCGCCTCCAGCGTTTTCCATCAGCGTTTCCATGGACACGCCGGACTCGACGGCGAGCTCCTCGAGCCCCTTGATGTCGGCGGCGGATAAGATCAGCATAAGGTCGTTCCTTCCTTCCAAAAAATACCCCTGTACACAGGAAAAGCGCACGGCTGCTCGCCGTGCGCGAAGGTCCTGCGCTCAGTTTCTTCCGAAGATCTCAAACCGTAGGCGGCGGTCCATGAACGGCTTGATGGCCTCGATGCACCGGTCGTCCGGCGAGAACACGAGGAGCGTCGTGCCGGTCTTGCGGCTCTTCGCGATGACGTACCACGCGTCTCGCCCGTCGTCGTACTCGCTCGCGAAGATCGTCTTGTCGACGCGGCGGTTCTTGAGGCGCTGCGCATTCTCGGGATATTTGCCCATCTCCTCGATGGCCTTCGCGTCGAACGAGGTCAGGCGCTTGCGGCTCCGGCGGTTCATGATCTTATCGACGGTGATGTCGCCGTTCGTGATGCTGTACTCGAACTCGAGGTTCCGCATGGAGATCACTTTGTACGCGCCGTAGATCGCGCCGCAGAGCACGAGGAACGGGATCATCGGCATGACGCCAGTGAACAGCAGCCCGATGAACACGAGCACGATGCCCGCGAGCGTGACGCCCAGCGCGATCAAAAAGTCCTTCGGGCCCATTTTCTTCTTGACCATATATTCCACAAAGATGTCGTTCATCATAATGCCGTCCCGCCTTTTTCTTCGGTTTCTTTTATACGCATAGTATAGCACATCCCCGGCGCAAGTTCAACAGAGAAAACTGTGAATTTTCTGCAAAAGCGCAAAAACGCCGGGAAAATCGCCCAAAGACGGAAGAAAAGGCTTGAAAAAAAGCCGCGGCTGTGCTAAAATATTGGCTAGTGGCGCGGTCAAGACTGCGCTCAGGCAAAAGACAAACGCAGGGAAAAAGGAAAGTACCCCGGGAGCACTGCGGACAGAGAGGACGCGCCGTCGGCTGGAAGCGCGTTCGCGCGGGACCGGGCGAAGGTTCCCTTTGGAGCGGCGGGACTCAACGGGGCGCGGCAAAGCGCGCGGCCCCCACTAGGTCCCGACGGGCGGCGCCGTTACACGCCGGAAAGGGCCGCGAAAAACGCGGTCGAATTTGGGTGGTACCGTGGGCATATGCCCGCCCCATACGGCTTTGTATGGGGCGGTTTTTTATGGAAGTATGTCAGGAAAGGACGCGAAACATGAACATCAGCGAAACCATTCAGGAGCTCCGGCAGCGCTTTGAAGCGGAGCTCGCCTCTGTCGAAAACCGGGACGCCGTGGAAAAGCTCCGGGTCGCGTATCTCGGGAAAAGGGGCGAGGTGACCCAGCTCCTCGCCGGGCTCAAGTCGCTCTCCGGCGAGGAGAAAAAGGAATTCGGACAGAAGATCAACCTGCTCAAGCGCGACGTGGAGGGCCGCATCGCGGAGCACATCGAGGCCGTGAAAAAGGCCGAGGAGGAACGGCTCATCCTCGGCGCGGAGCAGTACGACGTGACGCTCCCCTCTCTGCACCCGCACACGGGCTCCTACCATCCGATCACGCTCGTGCAGCGCGAGCTCGAGGAGATCTTCTCCTCGATGGGCTTTACCGTCGAGGACTTCAAGGAGATCGTCACGGACTACGAGTGCTTCGAGGCGCTCAACATCCCGAAGCACCACCCCGCCCGCGATATGCAGGACACCTACTATCTCGACAACGGCCAGCTCCTCAAGACGCACACCTCGGCGGCGCAGAACTCGATCATGCGCAAGTACGGCGCGCCGCTCCGCGCGATCTTCCCGGGGAGATGCTTCCGCAACGAGAGCACCGACGCCTCCCACGAGAACACCTTCTTCCAGATGGAAGGCATCATGATCGACACCGACATCTCCATCTCGAACCTCATCTACTTCATGAAGACCATGCTCTCGAAGGTCTTCAGGCAGGACGTGGAAGTGCGGCTGCGCCCGGGCTTCTTCCCGTTCGTCGAGCCGGGGTTTGAGCTCGATATCTCCTGCCACATCTGCGGCGGCAAGGGCTGCTCCACCTGCCACGGCTCCGGCTGGATCGAGCTTTGCCCCTGCGGGATGATCCACCCGAGCGTGCTGCGCGCCGGCGGCATCGACCCGGAAAAATACACCGGGTTCGCGTTCGGCCTCGGCCTGACGCGCCTCGCGATGATGCGCTACGGCATCAAGGACATCCGGGACCTGAACAGCGGCGACCTGCGCGTGCTCTCGCAGTTCACCCACGAATGAGAAAAGGAGAAGGGAACCCATGCTGATTTCTATGAACTGGATCAACGACTTCGTTGATCTTTCCGGGCTGGACGTGGAGAAGATCATCCACCAGTTCACCCTTTCCACCGCCGAGGTCGAGGACGTCTACTTCATGGGCCGCGACATCGAGAACGTCGTCGCCGCGAAGATCGTCTCCGTGGAAAAGCACCCGAACTCCAAGAAGCTCCACCTGCTCAAGGTGGACGCGGGCAGCGAGACCGTCGACGTGGTCTGCGGCGCACCGAACGTCCGCGAGGGCATGACCGTCGCGCTCGTGAAGGAGGGCGGCAGCGTCGCCGGGATGAAGATCGGCGTCGCGACGCTTGCGGGCTATGAGTCCCACGGGATGTGCTGCTCCGAGAAGGAGCTGGGCATCAGCGCGGACCACTCGGGCCTTTGGGAGATCGAGGACGACATCCCGCTCGGCACGCAGCTCACGGACGTGTACGGCATCCGCGACGTCGTGTTCGAGGTGGACAACAAATCGCTGACGAACCGCCCCGACCTCTGGGGACATTACGGCATCGCGCGCGAATTTGCGGCGCTCACCGGCCGGCCGCTCAAACCCATCGAGAAGGCCGACCTCGCGCCGTTCGCGAACCTCGCGCCGATCGATATCCAGATCGAGGACACGGAGCACTGCTACCGCTACACCGGCCTCAAGGTGCGGAACATCACGCGGAAGAAGAGCCCGGTCGATATGCGCATCCGCCTGTTCTACTGCGGGATGCGCGCGATCAACCTGCTCGCCGACCTCACGAACTACCTCATGCTCGAAATGGGCCAGCCGATGCACGCGTTCGACTGCGCGAAGGTGGACTGCATCGAGGTGAAGCGCTTCCCGGAGACGTTCACGTTCCAGACGCTCGACGGCGCGGAGCGGAAGATCGACCCGGACACGCTGATGATCTGCTCGAAGGGCGAGCCGGTCGCGGTCGCGGGCATCATGGGCGGCCTCGCTTCCGAGATCGAGGACGACACCGACAGCCTGCTGCTCGAATCCGCGAACTTCGACGCGGTCTCGGTGCGGAAGTCCTCCACGCGCCTCGGCCTGCGCACGGACGCGTCCATGCGCTACGAGAAGACGCTCGACCCGGAGATGACGACGACCGCCATCGAGCGGTTCCTGTATCTGCTGCAGAGCCTCGACGGCGGCGTGCAGGTCATCTCCTCCATGACGGACGTCTATGTCAAGCATTACGACAAGATCACGCTCTCCTTCGACAAGCCCTATGTCGACCGCTACACGGGCATCGAGATCAGCGACGAACAGATCCTCAAGACGCTGCGCTCGCTCGGCTTCGGCGCAGCGCTCGAAAACGGCGTCTTCACCGTTGAAGTGCCGTCGTGGCGCGCGACGAAGGACGTGACGATCAAGGCGGACATCATCGAGGAGATCACGCGCATCTACGGCTACGACAACTTTAAGATCACGACGACGATGAGCGCGCTGCAGCCGGTGCTCCGTTCCCGCAACAACACCGACGACCGGTTCATCAAGGACATCCTCGTCGAGCGGTTCGGCCTCTCGGAGATCCACTCCTACATCTGGAGCGACGCGAAGAAATGCAAGGAGCTCCACATCGAGGTGGAGCCGAACATCCGCGTGATCAACGCCATGACCCCGGACACCGAGGTCCTGCGCCGGTGCATGGCCCCGACGCTCCTCGGCTCCGTTTTTGACAACCGCGCATACAGCCCGGACTTCGGCATCTTTGAGATCGGGCGCGTCATCGAGGGCGCGGACGAGGTCGGCCTCGCGAAGGAGCGCCGCCACCTCGGCGTGGCGCTGTTCAGCCGCGTCAAGAGCGAGAAGGAGCTCTATTTCGAGCTGCGCGACGTCTTCGCGGCGCTCGGCACGGCGCTTCGCCACCGGCCGTTCGAGTTCGCCGTGTGCGAGTCGGCGCACAGCTGGGAGCACCCGCGCAACACCGCGCAGATCTCGATGGACGGCGCGGTTCTCGGCCGGATGGCCGTCGCGCACCCGGCGGTGCAGCAGGCCATCGACCGGAAGGCCGCCGTCGTTGTCGGCGAGCTGGACCTCGACGCGTTGAAAGCGCTCGAGCCCGCCGTCATCCACTACGACGAGCCGTCGCGGTTCCCGGGCATCGACGTGGATCTCTCCCTCGCCGTGCCGCAGGGCGTGACGTTCCGCGACCTCTCCGCGGCGTGGCAGGAAGCGTCGCCGCTGCTCAAGGGCGTCTCGCTCGTGGACGAGTACACGGCGCTCGATATACACGGGATCACGCTGCGGCTGACCTTCGTCTCCCCCGAAAAGACGCTGGAGCGGCAGGAGGTCCTGAGCGAGGCGGAGGCCATCGTCGCGAAGCTCGAGAAGATCGGCGCTTCGAGAAGATGAGAACAATCTGTAAAAAAAGCAAATTTTACTTGCAATTTTGTTTGGTTTGCGGTATGATGTAGTTGGTGAGGTTTCACCTTCGCAAATATTCCCCCGGGCCTCTGCATAAACTGAATGCAGAGCCTCTGCCAAACGCATGAAACGCAGGGAGGTGTTCCGCGTATGGGCAGCTATGATGATCGCACACAGGAATTCAGCATCAATCTTCCGATGCAGTACGATATGCAGCAGGTACTGACGATCGTGTACGACGCGCTGAAGGAAAAGGGGTACAACCCCGTCAGCCAGATCGTGGGATACCTCCTCTCCGAGGACCCCACGTACATCACGACGCACAACAACGCCCGCAGCCTGATCCGCAAGATCGACCGGGACGAGCTGCTCAAGGCGATGGTGCGCACATATCTCGGCGAGTAAAGCCGGAATCTCTAAAGAAAGAGCGGTGATCCCATGGCGAAAGCCGAAAAGAGATTCCGGCTTTACTCGCCGACATAT
>CANQIG010000116.1 GCA_947623765.1 uncultured Clostridia bacterium
TAGCTTTACCCCCTATGTAGTTATTTTCCTACATAGGGGGCTTTTTGTCTACTGTCCGTTTTTACTGGTTCAGTTCAGAGCTCCAGCAGGTCATCGGCTTGTTCTTTATGGGATTTTACTGTGCGCCGAGCGTGATCACGCGGTCAAACGCGGGCAGCTTTTCCTCCGAAAACTGGTGGGACACGACGAGCAGCAGCTTTCCGGAAATGGACAGGAGCAGATCCTCGATCTTCTGCGCCGTGCCTTCGTCGAGGTTTGCAAGCGGCTCGTCGAGGATCAGGACATCCGTGTTCCGCAGCAGCGCCCGCGCGAGGCAGATCCGCTTTTTCTCGCCCCCGGAAAGGTTCGCGCCGTTTTCCGTGATGAGGCTGTCCAGCGAATGTACGTTGGCGAACCGTTCGAGGCCGAGATCCCGCAGGACCTTGAGGAGCATACCGTCGCGCACGTCGCCGTACATCGTCAGGTTGTTTCGGAGCGTGTCGTGGAACAGGACCGCCTCCTGCCGGACGACGGTGATCGCCGAATACGTGCTGTCATACGCGGTGATCGGCACGCCGTCCACGGTAATCTTCCCGCCTGCGGCGTCGTAATAGCGCAGGAGCAGATTGATCGCGGTCGTTTTCCCGCATCCGCTCGGGCCTTTGATCAAATACTTCCCGCCCTTTGCCGCCGTGAAGGTGAAATCCTTGAGCAGCGGGCGGTCCTCGGTATACCCGAAGGAAACGCCGTCATAGCGGATCTCCTTCTTCACGCCGGGCAGGGATCTCATGTCCGCATCGCGGCTGTCCTGTGCGATAAACCGTTCCATCGCCGCGCAGGAGGGCCGAATGGCGATCAGCTGGCGGATGATCTCCGCGAGAGAGATGAGCGGATAGGAGAGCTGGTCGATCATGCCGATCGCGACGAAGAAGTCGCCCGCCGAAAACTCTCCCGAGAGGACCAGTCCGATCGAACACACGAGCACGATAAAATACGACAGGTACGAAATGAGCGTCGTGATCAGCTGCGCTGCCGCGCCGAGGGCCGTATCCCGGAGCAGCTTCTCCATGGACAGCGTGTTGGACGCCTCAAACCGCCGGAGGATCTGCCGCTCGATGGAGAAATTCTTGATGATCTCGAACCCGCCCAACCAGTCGTTCACCTTTGCGAGGTTCTCCTCGACCGACTTGAGATATTCGTCCGTCGCCCGCTGCAGCCGTTTCTCGATGAGCTTCGGCACGTAGAGCGGCGTGGTGAGGAGCAGGATCGTGATGAGCGCGATCCGCCAGTCCAGGAGGAACAGCGCGAGACTGACGAAAACGATCTTCAACAGGATCTCCCAGAACAGGGGGAGCATCTGGAAATAGCGGGAGCGGATCAAGTCGGCCTCGCTGCTATACTTTGCCACGTACTCGCCCTGCTGCTTCTCCTTATACGCGACATAGTGCAGCCGGAGGATGCTCGCGAAAATGTCACACTTCAGCTGCCCGAGGCATCTGACGGCGAACCGGTCGCTCATGCGCCTGTACCCGTAGTAGAACAGGACTTCGCCGAGGATGAAGCCGATCAGCAGGAGCGCATACCGAAACGTCGTTCCCGCTTCTCCGGCGATGGCATGATCCAGAACGTCGCCCTTGAAAAATTGCAGCACGACCGCAAAGACCGTACTGATACATACCAAAATCCAAGCCCCTATATAATAGGCGCTGTTCTTGCGCAGATATGTCTTCATTTCCATTATCCTTTCTATTGTTTCGTTTTTTCCTCTGACGAAAACGATAGAAGGATAGGTGAGATCTCCTTCTATCGCTTAGAAGGAGATCCGGCGCTTCACCATGGCAAAGTCCCTCCCTTACCGGATTTTGATACCACTATACTATACGAACGCGAAAAAGTCAACCGCCAGTCAAGACGGCAGCGCGGCCTCAGGCAGAAAGCCGCGCCCGCGCCGCACAGAAAACGCCCCGGCGGGTTTCCCGTTCGGAGCGTTTTGATCCTTTGAACTTTTTCCCTTACGGCGTGCAGCGCTTGCAGGGGACGTACCCCATCGCGATCACTTCATCCCGCGAGCCGGTAAAATCCCAACGGTTTTGCGGCGACATCTTGTTCACGCTGTCGCACCAGGTTTCGTGGAATTTCTTGGAATTGGTGTTCAGGACGTACGCATGGCCGACCGGTTCTTCGCCGGCGGGTTCGGGCGTCGGTTCAGGCGTTGGCTCTGCTGTCGGCTCCGGAGTAGGTTCCGCAGTGGGTTCCGGGGTAGGCTGCGGCGTTGGTTCTGCTGTCGGCTCAGGTGTCGGCTGCGGTGTGGGCTCCGCCGTCGGCTCCGGGGTGGGTTCTGCTGTGGGTTCCGCAGTCGGCTCCGGTGTTGGTTCAGCGGTAGGTTCTGCCGTTGGCTCTGGGGTGGGCGTTGGAGTCGGCGTGGGTGTTGGCGTTGCCGTCGCCGTGGGAGTGGGCGTAGGAGTCGGCGCAACGGTCGGGCTGGCCGTTGGTTTTACGGTCGGCGTGGCCGTCGGCGATGCGGTCGGACTCGCCGTTGGCGCGGATGTCGCCTCCGCTTTTCTGCCCGCGCCGTCCGAGGCGGGCGAAGCCGCCCCGCTCCCGCAGGCGGCGAGCAGAAGGACCGTCACGAACGCCAGTGCCAGAATGAAAAAACGTCTCATCTCCACTTTTCCCCTATCCTGCAAAAATCGCTGCCGCGCTCCGGGTTCACCCCGCCTTTTCCTCGCCCGCTTCCATGTTCTCGCGCGCGACGGCGAGCATCAGCTTGATGCGGTTCTCCTGGTTGACCTGCGTCGCGCCGGGGTCGTAGTCGATCGGCACGATGTTCGAGCGCGGGTAGAGGTTCTTGAGGTTGCGGATCATGCCCTTGCCGACGATGTGGTTCGGCAGGCAGCCGAACGGCTGCGCGCAGATGATGTTCGGGTAGCCGTTTTCGATGAGCTCCATCATCTCGGCGGTGAGCAGCCAGCCCTCGCCCATCTTGCAGCCGTAGCCGATGACACCGTGGATGAGCTGCTTTAAGTGCGCGTAGGACGACGGCACCGTGAACCGGTTCGTGACGGTGTTCCCGTGCTCGACGGCGCGGAGAATGTGCCGCTCGATGCCGACGAGGTAGTCGAACAGCACCTTCACCACCTCGAATTTCGCCGGGTTGCCGCCGTAGAGCTTGATGTCCTCGAGGCGATTGTCCACCTTGAAGAGCATGAACCCGGTGAGCCCGGGCACCATCGTCTCGCAGCCCTGCCGGAACAGGAACTCCTCGAGGTCGTTGTTGCCGATGGGCGAATACTTCACGTAGATCTCCCCGACGACGCCGACGCGGACCTTCTTCTCCCCTGTGACGGGGACGTTCGCGAAGTCCTCGGCGATCTCGAAGCTGTACTTTTCGATCTCCTTCGCGGAGTAGCCGCGGCCCTCGCCGAACATCGCGGTGAGCTTTTCGATCCACCGGTCGACGACCTCGCGGCTCGCGCCCTCGCGCGCCTCATACGGGCGCGTCTGGTTGTGCAGGAGCATCAGAAGGTCGCCGTAGGCGAGCACGCCGAGCGCCTTGCGCAGGAGCGGCAGCGTCAGCTTGAAGCCGCTGTTCTTCTCCAGCCCGGACATATTGAGCGAGATCACCGGGATGTGCGAGAGCCCGTCCTTTTCGAGCGCCTTGCGCAGCAGATGAATGTAGTTCGAGGCGCGGCAGCCGCCGCCCGTCTGCGTGATGATGAGCGCCGTCTTGTTGAGATCGTATTTCCCGCTGTGCAGCGCGTCCATCATCTGCCCGATGGTGAGCAGCGCGGGGTAGCAGGTGTCGTTGTGGACGTATTTCAGTCCCTCGTCCACGATCCGGCGGCCGCGGGTCTGCAGGATCTCCACATGGTAGCCCTCGGCGAGAAAGAGGTTCTCGAAGAGCTTGAAGTGGATCGGCAGCATATTCGGCGCGAGGATCGTGTAATCCTTTTTCATTTCCTTCGTGAATTCCACATGATCCATTTTTCTTCCCTGCCTTTTTCAAATCTCAGTGGAGGCCGAGCGCCGCGAACAGCGACCGCAGCCGGATGCGCACCGCGCCGAGGTTCGTGATCTCGTCGATCTTGAGCTGCGTGTAGATCTTCCCGCCCGCGTGGAGGATCGCCCGGACCTCGTCCGTCGTGATCGCGTCGACGCCGCAGCCGAACGACACGAGCTGGATGAGGTTGAGGTCGTGGCGGTTCGCGTCCGCGACGTATTTCGCGGCGGCGTAGAGCCGCGCGTGGTACGTCCACTGATTGAGGACCTTCGTCTGTACGGGGCCCGCCTTTCCCGCGACGGCGTCCTCCGTGACGACGACCGCGCCGCAGTCGCAGATCAGCCCGTCGATGCCGTGGCTGATCTCCGGGTCGATGTGGTACGGCCGACCGGCGAGGATCACGACGGGCTTGTGCTTCTCCTCGGCGATGGCCATGAACTTCTCGCCGATGGCCCGAAGCGCCCGCATATAGAGGTCGTATTCCTTATACGCGGCCTCGGCGGCGCGCTTCACGTCCTTTTCGGTATAGTTGCCCGCGAGGTGCCGCCGCAGGACCTGATACATCCTGCCGGGGAAATCGCGCCGCCGGTGCGGGCCGACGTACTCCCCGATGAACACGGTATTTTTCAGCGCGAGGATATTCGAGGAGATGACCTCCGGATAATACGCGACGACCGGGCAGTTGTAGTGGTTGTCGGAGATGCCCTCGTCGAAGTTGTAGGACATACACGGGTAGAAGATCGCGTCGACGCCCATGCCGAGCAGCGATTCCACATGGCCGTGCATCAGCTTCGCGGGGAAGCAGGCGGTGTCGGAGGGGATCGTGTGCTGCCCCTTGAGGTAGAGGCTGCGGTTCGAGGGCGGCGAGGTCTTCACGTCGAAGCCGAGCTCGGTGAAGAACCTGTGCCAGAACGGCAGCATCTCGTAGAGATTCAGTCCCATCGGGATGCCGATGACCGGGTTCCCGCGGTCCTCGTATGTATAGCGCGCGAGGAGCTTCCGTTTCTCCTCGAACATATTGTACTGTGTCTCGGTGGACTTCACACCGGTGATCGGCTTTTCGCAGCGGTTGCCGCTGATGAACCGCCTGCCGCCGGAGAAGGTGTTCACGGTCAGCTTGCAGTGGTTGGAGCAGCCGCCGCAGGTGATCGCCTTCACGCTGTGGGTGAATTTTTCCAGCTCCTCCTTGGAAAGGAGCGTGGAGACCGCGTCGTCCCCGGCGCGATGGTGCGCGTAGAGCGCCGCGCCGTACGCGCCCATGAGCCCGGCGATCGTCGGCCGGATCACGTCCCGCTCGATCTCCTGCTCGAACGCGCGGAGCACCGCGTCGTTCAGGAACGTGCCGCCCTGCACGACGATCTCCTTCCCGATGGCGTTCGCGTCCACCGCGCGGATGACCTTGTAGAGCGCGTTCTTCACGACGCTGATCGAAAGGCCCGCCGAGATGCACTCGACCGACGCGCCGTCCTTCTGCGCCTGCTTCACCGAGGAATTCATGAACACCGTGCAGCGCGAGCCGAGGTCGACCGGCCGGTCCGCGAAGAGGCCGAGCTTCGCGAAGTCCTCGATCGTGTACCCGAGCGCGCCGGCGAAGGTCTGCAAAAACGACCCGCAGCCGGAGGAGCACGCCTCGTTCAGGAAAATGTCGTCGATCACGCCGTTTTCGATCTTGAAGCACTTGATGTCCTGCCCGCCGATGTCGATGATGAAATCGACCTTCGGGTTGAAGGACTTCGCGGCGTAGAAATGCGCCATCGTCTCGACGATGCCGTAATCCGCCGAAAACGCGTTTTTGATGATGTCCTCGCCGTAGCCGGTCGCGGCCGCGGCGGCGATGCGGACGTTCGGGAAGCGGTCGTAGACCTCGAGCAGGAAATCGCGCATCAGCGGCACGGGGTTCCCTGCATTCGACATATAGCGCGAGCAGAGGATCGCGCCGGTCTTATCCGTCACGACGGCCTTGACCGTCGTCGAGCCCGCATCGATGCCGATAAAGACCGGCTCGCCGTCGGAGATGGTGTCGAGCACGCGGACGCCCGCGCTCTCGTGGCGCTTCAAAAAGGCGTCGTAATCCGCCTTGTCCCGGAAGAGCGGCGGACACGCGCGGTATTCCTCCTTCGCGGTATACGCCGCGATCGAGTTGATGAGCCGCTGGAGCGGCTTCTCGTCCTCTGAAGCGGCGAACGCCGCGCCGAGGGCGACGAAATAGAGGGAGTTTTCCGGGCAGATCCCGGTGATCTTCAAGGTATCGTCAAACGCCGCGCGCAGCTCGGAGAGGAACGTCAGCGGCCCGCCGAGGTAGACCACCTGCCCGGCGATCTCGCGGCCCTGCGCGAGCCCGGCGACGGTCTGGTTCACGACGGCGTAGAGGATGCT
>CANQIG010000117.1 GCA_947623765.1 uncultured Clostridia bacterium
GATAGGTCTTCTCGCGGTCGAACTTCGCGGGCAGATACACCGCGAGGCTCTGCACCTTGCCGTCGATGTCGGTGTAAGACATATAGGTGAACGTCCCGGCCTGCTTTTTGTCCGGGATCGGCAGCCACGGGCACTCCGCCGCCGAGCCGACATAGAGCATACTGTTCTGCTGCTTTCCGGTGACGGTGGGTACGGCAGGCGGGTTCTTCGGGTCCGGGGTCACATGGTTCGTCTCGCCGGAGAACCCGGAGGCCATCGCGGCTTCCATGTTCTTGAGACCCATTTTCGAGCCGTCCTTCATCGTCATGGCACTCCACGCGAAGCGCGGGTCGTCGCTCGGCGGCGCGAACTCGGGGTTCACGAGGAAATGATACGGGTACGCGCCCGCCGGAAGCCGAAGCGCCGTCTCATAGACACCGTCCGCGTTCTTTTCGAGCATCTCGCAGTAGAGCCCGCCGATGTTGTCGAGGCTCTCGTCATACTGCGCCGGGGTGAACTTTTCGTCGCAGTCCACCATGCCGGTCTCGTCGGTGTGGCCGGTCAGGCCGCTCTTGTAGAAGAGGAATTCCCCGCGTAGCGCCACGCCGCGCACCTCGCCCGGAAAGTCCTTCGGGTCGAACGCGATCTTGACATCGTACAGTTTCTTCATGTGTTTTTGTCTTCCTTTCTATATGACATCGTAATACATATCTGTATTACAGATTTTACTCGAGCTCGACCGCCACGGTGTGCAGCGTCCCCGCAGCAAGGCTTTCGACGGTTTCCCGTGCGAGCAGCGCGCCGCCCTCCTGCTCCGTGAAGGGGACCGGCACGCCGTCCACGGAAACGGAGCGCACGCGGCACACGCCCGCGTCGGACTGCGCCGGACCGTGGTAGAACACCGCGATCTCGCGCCCGGCAAAGAGCGTCTTCACCGCCGCGACGCCGTTTTCGTCGAAGTCCGCCGCCGTGAGCTGCGGCTGGAGGAGCAGGTCGCCGAAAACGCCCCGCACGCCGAAAGCCCGCGTCAGCACGGTCATCATCAGCCAGCTCGCCGAACCCGTGAGGTAGTGGTACATCCCGCGCCCGCGGGCATTGTAATACTCGGGCAGACCCGGGTAAATGCGGCTCGTCTCAAAATCCGCTGCGGCTTCGTAGAGCGCGGAGAGGGCCTTTTCTGCCTCCTTCGTCATGCCGCGCGCATAGAGCGCGTAGGCGTACATCACCGCCATATGGCAGAACACCGCGCCGTTTTCCTTGTGGCCGTAGGCGAAGCCGAAGAGCCGTCCGAGATCCGTCTTGACCTCCTTGAAGTCCGTATTCAGTTTGTATCCGCCGAGCTTCGCGTCGAAGAGGAAACGGTCCGCCGCCTGGACGACGCTCCGCGCCATGTCTTCGTCGGCGACGCGGCTCATCAGCGCGAAGACCTGCCCCGTGAGCATCATGCGGACGCCGCTTTCCGCCGCGCCCTCGACCTGCCGTCCGGAGCCGTCGTAATAGCTGTTGAACCAGCGCTCGCCTTCTGCCTCGACGACCTCCTGCGCGCGGACGGTCTCCGCCATGCGGCGGGCCATCTCCCGCAGCGTCCGGGCGAGCGACGCCGCGTGGACCGGCACCTTTTTCCCGGAGATCTCGTGTACGCATCCGTCGCAGAAATGCGCGAGCACCTTGTGCTTTTCCTCCGGCGTTTCGGCGTCACAGCGCGTCAGCAGCGCCATCATTTCCTCCGCGAGCTCGATCTCCCCGCCAAGCTTTTCGACGAGATCGGCGAGGTCCTCGAGATTTTTCGCGTAGAGGCAGTGGAACGCCACGCTCTCCCCGCGCTCCGCGGCCATATCGAGGCCGTCGTTCCAGTCCGCCCCAAGGAGCCGGAGAATGTTGTGCTCGCCGACGTTGTAATACGCCGTGAGGTTTTGCAGCAGCAGGTGTTCGAGCACCGTGCCGTGATAGATCCCGCCGCCTTTTGTCTTCAGCCGTTCGCCGTATTCCGGCGTCCAGAGCGTATCGGTCTGCGTGCCGCGATGAGCCTGCGGATCTTTAAAATACTCCTGTTCTTCGAGCAGGAAGCCGAGGTCCGCGGTCTGGTTTACATAGAGCGCGACCGTGACAAGCGGCCACGCGCCGTGGTCGGTCCAGACGCGCGTGATGTTGTTCCGGTCCGCGATAAACTCGCCCTGCCCGTTCCCGATGATCGTCGCGTTCGTGCCGTCGAAGCGCACGCCCGCGAAATTCGCGAGGAGCATTTCGCGGACGCCCTCCGGCTCCATGAAGAGCAGCGCGAGACAGTCCTGCCAGAGGTCGCGCCAGCCCCGGCCGCCGCGGCCGTAATCGTGGTGCGGCAGGAACGAGCAGCCGAACATCCGCCGGAGGATCGGCTGACAGGAGACCCAGCGCATCCACGCGTCCCGCGCGGGGTCCCCGGTCCGGAATGCGAGGTTCAGCTTCTTTTCCCAATAGGCTTTGCAGGCCGCGAGCTCCGTCTCAAACTGCCCCGGCGCAAGATATTTTTGCACAAAGGAGAGATCCTCTCCCGCGGCGAGCGCCACTGTGAAGGACACGCGCTCCCCGCTTTTGAGCGTCACCGGAGCGAATTCCGCCGCCGCGACGACCTCGAAACCGTCCACGCGGTCGCCGGGCAGGCGAGAGAGCGCCCTGCCCACCTTCTCGGGCCGCTCCAGATCGCCGCCCTCGCCGATGAAATCCTCGACCGCCGCTTCAAAACGCACCGGCGCCGCGCCGTCGTCCCGCACGGCGAACGCGCCATAGGCGAGGCGGTTCGGCTTGTGCCCGCGCTCGTCGAAGGTCAGTGTCGGCCGCGTGAACACGCCGTTCGCCGTCACCTCGGCGCGGTGCAGCAGCGAGGTCACGTGCCGGTGGTCGCGGTAATTGTCCGCCGACCGGCCGTAGATCGGGTACGCGAGATACGCCGTAAACGTCAGCGGCGCCTCGCCGGTGTTCGTGACGGTGAAACGCGTCAGCTCCACGGGATCGCCTTCCGGCGGAATGAAGCTGAGCGCTTCGGCGCGGATCCCCCGCGCCGCGTTCTCGCGCGCCACCTTATGCCAGAGGAATCCCGCCTCCAGCGTCACCTTGTCCTCGCGCTCCGCGCGCTGCGCGGCGGAATTTCCCGTCGCCGACCACGCGCCGAACGCTTCGCTCCAGATCCAGAAATTCCGGGCGGAACGGTCATTGTGAAGATTTTCCGCGGATACCGGCGCGAGCAGGAACGCGTTCTGCCCGAGCTTCGCGTCGCCGCCGAGATTCGGCGTGACGCTGCTCAAAAGGCCCTGTTCTCCCGCCAGCGGAAAGTAGAGATAACTTGTGCGCTCCGGATTTTCCAGCCGAAACGCGCCGTCTTTTCCCAAAAATTCGCAGCCCATGAGGGTCCTCCCATCTTTTTGCATCGGTTCGGGCACGCCGGACCGTTTCCGAGTTTCCTAAATTATACAATATTTTCGTTCAAAAATCAATTCATTTTCCCAATTTTGCACATTCTTTTTTTCTTCCCGCGCACCAACTGCCGTTTTTGGGCAGAGGAAGCGCCAGCCATCCGCGAAAGCGGACCCGGGCTCTCTTTTCCATGCCGGTCAAGGGCGCTGCGCCGCCGCTTCCAGCAGGCGGATGTCGTCCAGCGGGACCGCGCCGTTCTCGGTCCGCTTTTGCACTTTCTGTTTTCCTTCTGCGCGCTGGCCGCCGTTTTGGGACAGGAAAAGAGCCCGCCGTCCGCAGGAAGCGGACCCGAGCTCTCTTTGCCGCGCTGGTCATAGGCACTGCGCCGCCGCTTCCAGCAGGCGGATGTCGTCCAGCGGGACCGCGCTGTTCTCTGTCGGCTGTTGCACTTTCTGTTTTCCTTCTGCGCACTGGCCTCCGTTTTCGGACAGGAAAAGAGCCCGCCATCCGCAGGAAGCGGACCCGAGCTCTCTTTGCCGCGCCGGTCAGGGGCGCTGCGCCGCCGCTTCCAGCAGGCGGATGTCGTCCAGCGGGACCGCGCCGTCCTCGGTCAACAGGAGTCGGCGCTCCCGGTCGATCTCCAAAAACGTCCGCGCTTCGGTCCGGTACACGCCGAGCTCCGTTCCCTCCGCACACCTTTGCGGCAGAAAGTACGTGAGCCGCACTGCGTCCCCGGGCCGCAGCTGTTCCACGGTCCGCTCCATCTCCTCCAACGCCTGCTCGCAGAGCGCCGCCCTCGGCACGAGCACGCGGTTCTTCTCCTCGGTCAGGATCGAAATGTCGAAGCCCCTCAGCGCCGCGAAGGGCGTGAAGATCTTCGCGCGGTTTTCCAGCGTCATGTGCGGTCGCCGCGACGCCGGGCGTGCGCGGTAGACCAGCTCCGTATGTCTCTCCGTCATGCTTTCTCTCCCCTCTCACGCCTGATGCCCGCCGATCTGGCTGTTCCGCTCGATGGTCGTCGCGCCCTCCATGAGATCGTGTGCGCGGAACACGGCGCTCTTTCCGAAACGCTTGTGCAGCCCGATCTCCGCCCGCAGCAGATCCGTCTCCCGTTCCTCCCGCACGACGCTCGAGAAAAAGCTCATCTGCGGCGGCACCTCCGATTTGTTCGAGATCCGGATCGCCGCGACGCAGAGGTGCTTCGATTTGAGCGCCGGGTCCACGATCCGGTCAAAGAGCCGCATCACGGCCGCCGTGATCCGGCTGAGGGAGTCCGTCGGCCCGCCGAGATCCGCCGTGCCGTTCGCCGGGACCGGCGCCAGCCGCCCGTAGTGGTTCACCCGGACCGGCCCGTCGTACGGCGCGCCGTCAGGCAGCGCGTCGTAGCTGACATACAGCGTGAAGCCCTCCGCGACAAACCCCTTTTCGATCATCTCCAGCACGACGTGCTCCGTCATCTCCCGCACGACGAGCCGCGTCTCCGCGAAACCGTATCCGCACTTAAGCACCTGCCCGGAGCTCAACGATTTCGTCGCCGGGCGGTAGCGCTTGATGTCCTCCATCCGGCACGGCTCGATCCCCCATGCATGGTCGATGAGGATCTCCGCGTCCACGCCGAACGTCTTGAAAAGTGTCTCCTCCCGGTACAGACTGAACTCCGCGAGGTCCCCCATGGTCGCGATGCCGAGCTTTTGGAGCCGCTGTTCGGTGCCGCCGCCGATCATCCAGAAATCCGTCAGCGGCCTGTGGGACCAGAGCTGCTCCCGAAACGCGATCTCATCCAGCTCCGCGATGCGCACCCCGTCCCGGTCGGCGGGCATATGCTTCGCCACGATGTCCATCGCGATCTTTGCGAGATACAGATTCGTCCCGATGCCCACCGTCGCCGTGATGCCCTCGGCGGCGAGCACGTCGCGGATCATTTTGACCGCCAGCTCGTGCGCGGTCATCCCGTACAGGTCGAGGTACCGCGAGACGTCGATGAACGCCTCGTCCACGGAATACATATGGATGTCCTCCGGCGCGATATAGCGGAGATACACGCCGTAGATCCGGGAGGAGACGTCCAGATACCGCTGCATATGCGGCGGCGCGACGATGAAGTCCACCTTCTCCCCGGTGGCCTGCTCGATCTCCCGCAGGCGCTGCTTCACCTCCCAGAGCCGCGCCGTGCCGGGGATGCCCCGGGCCTTGAGCGTCGGAGAGACCGCGAGGCAGATGGTCTTGTCCGTGCGGCTCTCGTCGGCCACGACGAGGTTCGTGGTCAGCGGGTCCAGTCCGCGCGCCACGCACTCCACGGAGGCATAAAAGCTCTTCAGGTCGATACAGATACAGTTGTACCGCGTCCCCGCCATACGCTCCGCCTCCGGTCCGATGCACCTAATCGAATAATTGTTCCGAACAAATTTTCTTTTCGCTCCTATTATAGAACAGGTGTTCGAATTTGTCAAGCCGGATTATCTGGGGAGGCGCCCGCTCCCCGCCCACCAGATATGGGCGCGCATCTTAAAAGCGTTTCCGGTCCGCTTTCCCCCGCGCCGTGCAAGGAAGCGGCATGGCGAACTCGTTGGCAACGGAAACGGGCTTCGCCGCATCCGTCAAAACATCCGGTAAACGCCCGCGAAAAGTCCGCCCGGCTGTCGGTACACATTCAAAAACAGACGGAACGTTTTTGACTGTATGCTTTGCCCGCCCGCCTAAAAAACTTTTGCGCTGACCCATAAGCCTTTTAGACACGCAAAAATTCCCGCATCGCCCCAAACCCCAATGTGCAAGGTTCTAAGCCCGCCGCCGCAAAAACGGACAGCGCAAAGCGCCCCGGCAAATTGCCGGGGCGCCCGTTCGTTTTCCGCCTATTTCCAGAGCGGCGCGGGGTATTTCCCCGCCTCCGCCATTTGCCGGAGCGCCTCCACGACGACCGGCTTATCCGCCTTATACGTCACGCCGAACCATCTGTCGTC
>CANQIG010000118.1 GCA_947623765.1 uncultured Clostridia bacterium
CGTGTTTCCACAACATACTGATGTATTATCGGCTCAAATCACTATATGCTGTGGTATGTCTCAGGAGATGATAAAATTGTAAAAATCGTGATCTTCGTCCCTTTTCCGAGCGCGCTCTCGATGCGCATCGCCATCGAGTGCCGCCGGAGGATCACGGTGGTCAGCGCGAGGCCAAGGCCCGCGCCGCCGCTCTTTCGGCTGCGCGATTTGTCCACCATGTAAAACGGCTCGGTGATCCGCGCGATCTCATTTTCCGGGATGCCGCGTCCGCTGTCCTCGACGACGATCCCGCCGTCCTCGGTGTAGAGGCGCACGGCGCTCCCCGGCTCCGACGCCTTGACGCCGTTCACGATGAGGTTGACGAGCGCCTCGGTGAAGAGGTCGCGGTCGCCGATGATCTCCCCCTCGGCCCGCCCGATCCCGATCTCCACGCCGTTTTCTTCGGCAAACGCCGAGGCGGTCCGCTTCGCCGCCGCGAAGAGATCCGCGACGCGCAGCGTCTCGAACGCGAGCCCGCCCTCGCGGTCGAGCTCCAAAAGACGCATCATTTTCTTGGAGAGCCGGTCGAGCCTGCCGCTCTCCTCGTGGATGTACCGCAGCGCCATCTCCTCATCTTCTTCGGAGAGCTTCACGGTCCGAAGCGTCTGCGCGTAGCCGGAGATCGCCGTGAGGGGTGTTTTCAGCTCGTGCGTCAGCCCGCCCATGAAGAGCGTCTTTTTCTCCTCGCTCTCCTCCACCTCGCGGATGTGGTGCTCCACCGCGTCGGCCATGCGGTTGAAATCCCGGCCGAGGTCGCCGATCTCGTCGCTGCGCCGCGCGTCGACCCGGCGGTCGTACGCGCCCGCCGCGATGGCCCGCGCACCTTCGGAGAGCTCCGTCAGCGGGCGGAGCGCGCGCCGCAGGACGAGCACGAGCGCGAGCGCGGCGAGCCCCGCTGCGGCGAGCGAGAGGCACGCCACCGCCGCCGCAAGCCGGTAGAGCTCCGCGTAAACGCCGGTCACGTCGAAGATCCGGTACAGCTCGTAGGCGCCGTTGGAAAGCCGGAACGACAGCAGCCGCCGGTCCCCGGCCCGGATGCGGGCGTACTGCGCGCCGCTTTCATTATATACGTAGTCCGCGTTCGACGCCGTGTCCGCGTCGAGCGACGTCTGGTTGTACCAGACCTCCCCGCCGCCGAGCACGATGCAGTAGTCGTCGCGCCGGTTCTTGAAGAAGTAGATCGCCTGCTCCCGCGTGAGAAAAGGGGGAAACGATTCGCGGTACGCCTCGAGATCGGCGTAGACGGCGCGCGCCGCGGCGGAGCCCTCCGCGACGGCGCGGTCCAGCGCCGCCGTCCGGTAGAGGCGGAAAAATCCCGCGCCGCAAAGGAGCGTCGCGAGAAAGATCATCGCGCCGCCGAGCAGCGCGATCCGAGTGCGGAGCTTCATGTTACGCCTCCAGCCGGTACCCGACGCGCGGGATGGTCACGATGCAGTCCGAGAGCCCGAGCTTTTTGCGGAGCTGCGCGACGTGTACGTCGACCGTCCGGCTCTCCCCGACGTACTGCTCGCCCCAGACGAGCGAGATCAGGTCCTCCCGGCTGATGGCGATGTTCCGGTTCTTCGCGAGGACCGCGAGCAGCCCGAACTCCATAGGCCGGAGCACCACCTCCTCGCCGTTTCGGAAGACCCGGTGCTCGTCGAGGTGGATCTCGAGGTCGCGGACGTGCAGAATTTCATCGCGCCCGGCGGTCCGCTGGAGGACCTTGTCGATGCGCACCAAAAGCTCCAGGATCTCGAAGGGCTTGACGATGTAGTCCTCCGCGCCGCCGGTGAGCCCCGTCAGTTTGGAGTGGAGATCGTCCTTCGCCGTCAGGAAGATCACCGGGACGCCGTAGGGTTTCAGGTCGCCGAGCAGCTCGAACCCGCTGCGGCCCGGGACCATCACGTCGAGCAGCGCGAGATCGTACCGGTGGTCCTCCGCGAGGGACCGCTGCGCGGAGAGCCCGTCCGTAAAGATGACGGGCTCCATCCCGGAAACGGAGAGATTCATCGCGATCATCCGCGCGATCGGTTCCTCGTCCTCGACGATCAGGATACGGTATGCCATGTGTCAAAACCCCTTTGCTGTCCGCGCCGCGGGGAGACCCCAGCCGCCGGCATTTTTCTTATCATTAGCAGTTTAGCAGATTTTTTGCGGCGTGTCCAGCGGAGCCGGAAAAACGGAAGAAAATCGCGGCGCGGAAAGCCGTTTTGCGGTCAGTAGCCGAGCGCGCTGTCGATGACGGAACCGTCGATCGCGTTGATCGCGAGGAGCGTGCCGCCCTCGAACACGCTTTCAAACTCTCCTGTGGAACTTCCGTCCTCCTTCACGCCCTCGAAGCTCCATACGGGCACCATGAGACCCGTGTCGAAATTATCCGGTTCGCTGACGCGCGCGTAAGTGAGCCGGACACGGTCGATCTGGATGGATGTCCGGTCATATGGGGTATATGTGTTCCGTGCGTTCACCACGCAGATCATCGCCTCGAAGGTGTTCCGGATCTCGGAAAACGGCTTGAGCGACGCGTTTTCGACGACCGTCTCCGTCACCTCGATGGGCGCATCCCACTGGAATCCCGCGATCCCGCCGTCGTTTACGTGTATCTCGATGCACTCGGGTTCCCACGTACTTAACGTGTATGTCTCGCCCTCATACGAATCGCTCTCTTTGATCCCGCTCGCCGCGCTGGAAACCACGCCGCCGAACGTTCTGCGGTATTTGAGTACCCAGTACCGCCGGTAATGCATTTCGCCGCTCTCGACCGTATTCTCCTTGATCTCGTCGATCACGCTCGCGACGCGGCCTTCGTCAAACGCGAAGGCTTCGATCCCGAGCGCGTCGAGCAGTTTCTCCGCCTCGGCGCGCGCTTCTTCTTCGGAGATCGTCACCTCGTCACCTGCAACCGGCAGAATGGACTGCGGCAGCCCTTCCTTTTCGATGAGGGTCAAAGCGGCGTCATCCGGCAGTCCAAGCGAGGCGGGGCTTTCCTTTCGGTACCACCGCAGCTCGGTCTCTCCCCCCAGATGGAATCCCGATGGATACACACCCGGTGCAAAGAAACGCGTGAACCGGAGCACGCTTCCCCGTGTCGGGGTGTTTTCCACAAAGAGCCACCGCATCGGCGCGTCCTCCGCGGTCATGAGGGACGCGTACTCCGAGCCTGCCTCGACGCTGTACCCGTCGTTGAAAAAATCCACGTCCTGTTCCGTTTTGATCTTCATCGCCGTGTCGACGGGATAGTCGGTCAGCGTCACCTCGGCGGGCGCGCTCTCGTAGATCGGCCGGTATCTGTCGATCTCAGACTGAAGCCCCGCGATCTCCCGCTCTATGACTTCGCGCCATTCTTCTTCGGTGTATTTCGGCTCCAACGTGATCTGATCGAGCGGGATGTCCTTTCCAAAATCCGCTTTCACTTCCTCGATGCAGCCCTGATAATACGCGATTATATCCTCTATGTCCTTTTTTGTGGCGCGGTACAGCATATCCCCGTCATAGAGCTGCGCCTCCCCCATCAGCGTCGATGCTGCCAAATCCACGAAGTCCTGCGTGAACCGCTTCTGCTTCACGCGGTAGATGTTCAGCGTGTCGGCCCGCGGGACCTCGACCTCCGCGTCGACCGAGACGCGCACGCCGAGGCTTTCGTTTTCGATCACGGTTTGGTAGCGCTCGCCCTCGGGGACTTCCGCGCGGATGGCCTCGGCGTCGGTCTTGCCGGTGCTTTCGCTCTGCGCCTCGCTGATGAGGTTTTCCATGTTCTTGTGCACGACGAGGGAATCCTCCGGGCTCGCCTGACACGCGGAGAGCAGCAGCGCCGCCGCGCACACGCCCGCAAGCAGGGCTTTGATCTTCATGAGTCTCTTTCCTTCCTTTTCTATTTCCTCTTTCAAGCGCAAGGGGCTCTCGCGTCAGTAGCCGAGGGCGCTGTCGATGACGGAACCGTCGATCGCGTTGATCGCGAGGACCGTTCCCTTCCACTCTCGGATCAGCGTCCCCTCCACCGTCATCTTCACCTGACCCTCAAAGCTCCACACCGGGACGATCAGGCCCGTGTCGAACGCGTCCTGTTCGGAGATCCGCGAGTAGGAGAGGCACACGCGGTCGACCGTGACGGCGGTGCTCAGGTCCTCGGCGGCGTTCACGACGCAGACCATCGACTCGAACGTGTCGCGGATCTCGGAGAACGGCTTCATCGCCGCGCCCTCGACGACCGTTTCGGTGATCTCGACCGGCGCGTAATACCCGAACGCGACGATGCCGCTGTCGTTGATCTTGAACTCCACGACCTCGCCCGGCCAGACCTGTTTGCCCGCGTCCTCGACGGACATCTTCGTCCCGCTCGACTGCGTGAGCGGGACGCCGTCCACATCGCGGAAGAAATGCAGGATGTAGTAGTTCCGGTAGACGACCGCGGCGCTCTCCCCCTGCGTCTCCCAGCCCGCGAGCTCGTTATAGAGGCCGCCCTCGCCATAGCGGAAATCCGTGAGCCCGACGGTCTCGAGGAACGCTTCCGCCTGCGCGACCGCGTCTTCCTCGGAGAGCGTCGTGTCCTCTCCCGCGAGCCGGACGAATTCCGTCTCCGGGCCGACGTCATAGCCATCCGCGAGGAAGTTTTCCGGCTGGTTCGGGTTCAAAGGCCGCCCGAACGCGCTCTGCCCCGCCGTGCGCAGGTCGGTCTGCGGCGCCATCACGCCGTTGAAATCGTACTGCACCCTGTCCGGCCGCGCCGTATACTGGAGCCAGCTGCTGTAATTTTCGCTGTTCATCGCCTTGAACGCCTTGTACGTCCCGGTACTGCCGTCAGTGACGCCCTGCACGAGGTCGCCTGCGGGGATCAGCTGGTCGTAATACGCGTACCGCTCCGCGTTTTCCGCGTACAGCTCGCCGACCGAACGCAGCTTCCCGTCAATGGCGAAGCCGCCGTAATCCAGCGTATCCGGCGCGGTTTCATACGCCTCCTCCCACATCCCGACGTATTCCCACTGCATCTGCTCGAGGTCTTCCTCGATCTGCTCCTCGGTGAACGCGGGGTCCCCGTTCTCGTCCACCGCGCTGCGGATCTCGGCCTCGTATTCCTGGAGCGCCTTTCGGCCCGCCGCGATATGGTCCTCGATGTCCTGCTTCGTCTCCGTGAAGAGGACGCTCGCGTCGTAGAGCTGCTCGTCCCCGACGAGCGCCTGCCGCACCCGCTCCACGAACGAAGCGTCGAGCTTCTTCTGCCGCACGCGGTAGACGGAGAGCGTCCCGTTCTGCGGGACCTCGACCTGGGCGTCGACCGTGACGTTGACGTGCAGGCCCTCGTTTTCGATCTCCGTCTGGTAGCGCTCGCTCCCGGAGATCTCCTCGCGGATGGCCTCGGCGTCGGTCTTGCCGGCGCTCTCGGTCTGCGCCTCGCTGATGAGGTTCTCCATGTTCTTGTGCACGACAAGGGAATCCTCCGGGTTCTGTTGGCACGCCGAAAGCAGCAGCGCCGCCGCGCACATTCCCGCAAACAGGGTTTTGATCTTCATGTTCCGATTCCTTCCTTTTCCAAGTTTTTTCCTTTTTCAAGCGCAGGATCTTCGCTTCAGTAGCCGAGGTCCGGCACGATCACCGAGCCGTCGATGGCGTTGATCGCGAGCAGTGCCTCCGTCGCGCTCGATCTGTCGGCGCGGCGCTCGGCCTTCGGGTCGTAGACCGCCTTCGTCCCCTCGAAGCTCCACACCGGGACGATAAGCCCCGTGTCGAAGCTGTCCGGCTCGCTGATGCGCGAGTAATCGAGATGCACGGCGTCGATGTCGATCGCGACTTCGAGGTCGTTTTCCGCCTGCACGACGGGGAGCATCTGCTCGAAGATCTCCCGGATCTCGCGGAACGGCTTCATCGCCGCGCCCTCGGTGACGGTCTCCGTCACCTCGAGCGGCGAAAGGTAATCGAAGCCGACGATGCCGCCGTCGTTCACGCGGATCTCGATCAGCTCGCCCGGCCAGCGCTTGAACGAGACGGTGTACACGCCGCCCACCTCGGTCGACCCGCCGACGACGGAGTAGCTGACCCCGCTCCCGTCGCCCTCGCTCGTCTCGACGCTCTGCTTTTCGCCGCTGCGCTGCCGCAAGAGCACGCCGTCGATCTCCCGGCGGAATTTGAAGATGTAGTTCTCCCGGTAGACGATGTGCGTCATGTCTTCCATGTACGCCGTCTCGCTGAAGCGCCCGCCCTCCTCGAGGCCGAAATCCGAAAGGCCCAGCGTCTCGAGCAGCGATTCGGCCTGTTCCAGCGCCGCTTCTTCGGAGGGCGTGCAGCTCT
>CANQIG010000119.1 GCA_947623765.1 uncultured Clostridia bacterium
GGAAATGAGGAGGCCGACCCCGAAAAGGAGGCCGCGCTGCTGCGCGCCGCAGAGCGCCGGGCCGCCGGGGAGCCGGTGCAGTACCTCCTCGGGGAATGGGAATTTTTCGGGCTGCCGCTTTCCGTCGGCCCGGGGGTGCTGATCCCGAGGGAGGACACCTGCGTGCTCGTGGAGGCCGCGCTCGAACGGCTGCCCGAGGGACGCCCCGCGAAAGGGCTCGACCTTTGCAGCGGCACGGGCGCGGTGGCGTTCGCGCTCGCGAGCCGCGGCTGCGCGATGACCGCCGTCGAGAAGTTCGACGCGGCGTTCCGGTACCTTGCGGAAAACCAAAAGCGGCACGCGGCGCTCGGCGTCGCCGCCGTGCAGGGCGATATGCTCGACACGGCCTTCGCGGAGTCCCTGCCCGACGGCTGGGACCTCATCGCCGCGAACCCGCCGTATGTGGCGACGCCGGAGATCCCCACCCTGCAGCGGGAGGTGCGGTTCGAGCCGCAGACCGCCGTCGACGGCGGCGAGGACGGGCTCGTGTTTTACCGCGCGCTCTGCGGGATCTGGGCGAAGAAGCTCCGCGCGGGCGGCGTGCTCGCGGCGGAGACCGGCGAGACGCAGGGCGAGGCCGTCGCGACGCTCTTTGAAAGCGCGGGCCTCACCGGGATCGAGATCAAAAAAGACGCCGCGTGCCTGGACCGGGTGGTCGTCGGGACGCGGCGCGGATAAACGCGAAAGCGAGGGCAAAACGATGGTCAAACACGTGCTGATGATCAAACTCAAAGAGGACTGCAAGGGGAAGGCCGAGGAGCTCAAGGCCCTGTTCCTCTCGATGCGCGGCCGTGTGCCGCAGGCGCTCGAGGTGGAGAGCGGCGTGGATTTCCTCCACTCCGACCGCTCCTATGACGTGCTGCTCTGCGTGACGCTCGAGGACCGCGCCGCGCTCGACGCGTACCAGGCGGACGAGTACCACTGCACGGTCGTCAAGCCGTTCGTGGCCACCGTCCGCGAGACCGCCGCCGCTGTGGATTTTGAGTGCTGAAAGCATAAGCAAAGCCCCCGCCGTGCGGCGGGGGTTTTGCTTATGCTCAGAGTAGTGCGCGCAGCACGGCGCGCGCCTCCTCGACGGTCGCCGCGAAGTATTTCGCGCCGGAGCTTTCCAGCTCGCCCGGTAGCGGCGTGCGTCCGTGCACCCGACCGTGACGGCAAGGTGGACTTTGCGTGCTGAAAAGCGCTCGTTCCAGCGTTTCGCTCCGAAAGAATAAGTAACCCCCCGCGTGCGGCGGGGGTTTTGCTGTCTGCTCAGAGGAGCCCGCGCAGCACGGCGCGCGCCGCCTCGATGGTCGCGGCGAAGTATTTCGCGCCTACGTTTTCCAGCTCGCCCGGGGGCGAGTAGCCATACCCGACGGCGAGCGCGTCCATGCCCTCAATCGCGACGGCAAGGTGGACTTTGCGTGCTGAAAAGCGCTCGTTCCAGCGTTTTGCTGTCTGTTCAGAGTAGGCCGCGCAGCACGGCGTGCGCCTCCTCGACGGTCGCGGCGAAGTATTTCGCGCCAGAGCTTTCCAGCTCGCCCGGCGGCGCATATCCATAGCCGACGGCGAGCGCGTCCACGTCTCGACCGTGACGGCAAGGTGGACTTTGCGCACTGAAAAGCGCTCGTTCCAGCGTTTCGCTCCGAAAGCATAAGTAACCCCCGCCGCATGGCGGGGGTTTGCTGTCCGCTCAAAGGAGGGCGCGCAGCACGGCGCGCGCCTCCTCGACGGTCGCGGCGAAGTATTTCGCGCCGGAGCTTTCCAGCTCGCCCGGCGGCGCGTATCCGTAGCCGACGGCGAGCGCGTCCACGCCGCAGGCGGCCGCGCCTTCGACGTCGTACTTCCGGTCGCCGACCATGACGGCTTCCTCGGGCGGGCAGCCCGCGACGCGGAGCGCCTCCGCGATGATGAGGGCCTTTTCCCCGTCGCCGAAGCGGCCGTCGTCCGCGACGAAAAAGTCGAGGAGCGGGAGCAGGCCGAAGTGCGTGAGGACCTGTTCCGCGCCCTTCGCCGACTTGGAGGTCGCGACGGCGAGCCGCGCGCCGGCGGCTTTGAGCTCCGCCAAAAGCGCGGGGATCCCCGGATAGACCGCGTTGTTGAAGACGCCGCCCGCAAAATAATACTTGCGGAAGACCGCGATCGCGCGCGTCACGTCGTCGCCGGAGAGACCGCAGAATTCCGCAAAGGAGGCGGCGAGCGGCGGGCCGACGAAGCGCCGCAGCTCGGTGTCGCTCTGCGCGGGGAGATGCAGCTCCTCGAGCGCGCTCGCCACGCTCGCCGTGATGCCCGGACCGCTGTCGGTCAGCGTGCCGTCAAGGTCGAACAGGATCAGTTTCTTTGCCATACAAGCCCTCCCAAATATACCGGAATGAAAAGGCCGACTGTCTTGCAGCCGGCCTTTATGGTTTGGATCATCTGCGGCCTGCGCCGCCGCCGCGCGTGCTCCCGCCGCCGAATCCGCCGAAGCCGCCCCCGGCGGGAGGTCTCGGGGATGAGAACCCGCCGCCCGGCCTGCCGCCAAAGCCGCCGCCGGAGCGCCCTGCACCGCCGCCGCGCGTGCTGCCGCCGCCAAAGCCGCCGAACCCGCCGGGGTTTCTGGGCGGACGCGGGGGTCTGCGCGGCCCGCCGAAGGGAGGCGGGGGCGGAGGAGGCGGACGGTAATAGCTGCGCGGCCGGTTCAGCAGCGAGCCGAGGAACAGCCCGCGCCAGAACCCGCCGGAGCCGCCGTACCCGTAAGGGCCACCCCCGCCGAGGCGGACGGCTCTTGCGAGCAGCGTGAAGATCAACACGACCGCGATGACGAGCACGATCAGGATCACAAAGCGGAAGATCTGCCCGATGCCCGCGAGGATCCCGCCGCTTTCCCGTTCGGGCTCGGGGGCCTGCCAGGTCTCCGCAGCATCGTCGTTCCAATCGATGCCGTAGAGATCGGTGAAGACCTCCATCGTCGCGTCGAAGGTTTCCCGGACGGCGCCGTCGTAGTCGCCGACGGCAAAATCCGGTTCCATATACTGGTCGAGGATGCGCTGCAGTCGGCTCCCGGTGAAGACGTCGGTGACGCCCGCGCCGGGCATGGCGTAGTAATCCTCCGCGCCGGTCGCGAGGACGAACAACACGCCGTTGTCCTTCTCCTTATCGCCGACGCCCCATTGATTGAAAAGCTCGTAGGCGTAGTCGTCGATCTCGTACCCGCCGGTGAAATCCACGACGGCGAAGACGATCTGCGCGCCGCAGGCTTCCTCCAGCGCGGAGCCGCAGTCGTCGATGTACCGGACGGTGTCGCTCGAGATGACGCCGACCTCATCGACGACGTAGGAGGTCACGTCGCGGGTGGGAAAGTCCCGACTCGAGGCCGAAGCGCCCGCCGCGAGGGACACGGCGAGGAGCAGGGCGAGCAGCAGGGAAAAGATCCGTCTGAGCATCACGGCTCACCTCCCGCATTGTCCGTGGGGGCAAAGAGCTCCAAAGGCCGCGCGCCGAAGACCGACGCGATCGCGCCGCCGGGCGTCGTTTCCAAAATCGAATTGAAGGCGGCCGCCTCCCGGTTGTACTCGCTGCGCGAGATCATGTCGAGGTCGGCGTTGTAGTCCGCGAGGACGCCGTCGCAGTCCTGCCGGTCCTTCTCGCTCAGGTCCATCGCGGAGAGCTTTCCGTATAGCGCGTGGAAGCGGTCCGTGAGCTTCGAGAGCGCGGCGCACTTTTCGCCCGGCGCGACGGCGGCGTTCAGCTCCTCTCGCGCACGCGCGAGCGCTGCGGTCTCCTCGCTTTCCCCGGGGAGCAGCCGCGCCCCGAGCGTCATCAGGTTCGCCGCCGCCGAGCTGCACAGGAGCACGTCGTCCGAAAGGCCCCATGTGCTGTCGCTGCCCGTATAGCTTTGCTCCGCGCTGTCCCGTTCCCTAGACACGGAAACGCACGCGCCGACCGGCACGCTCAAAACGATCATCGCGCACATCGCGATCACCGCGCAGGTGCGCGTCTTCCAAAATCCCTTTTTCATGCTTCTCCTTTCTCCCTACCTTTTCTGAAAGAAAAGGTAGGACCAAAAGATTTTTGCGCCGCGGTTTCGCGCGCTGACGCGCGCTTACCGTTACTGAAATTTTTCCCAACAGCCCGCGCCATAGGTGCTGAGCGGGGAAGGAGCGTTCCCCCTTTCTCCGCAGGCCCGCGTTGGGTAAACGAAACGGGTTTTGCCGCCTCGCGGGCCGATATGCTTCCTCCCGCTGCGAGCCTGTCGCCGTGAAACGGCGATGCGCGTCGAAAAAGTCTTTTGGGCGCTTTTCTACAGAAAAGCGCGGCCTTTGCCCTTCGGCGCGACCTTTAAATATGGATCTCGAGGAGCTTCTGCTTGAGTTCGCCCTCGAGGCGGCCGATCTCGGCCTCGGCCTCGCGGCGCTTGGTGCGGCCCTCGTCCTGGATGCGCACGACCTCGTCGAGCGTGGTGATGAGGGACTGGTTCGTCTGGCGCAGCGTTTCCATATCGACGACGCCGCGCTCGGACTCCTTCGCGGTCTCGATGGTGCTCATCTTGAGCTTTTCAGCGTTGCGGCGCAGGAGCTCGTTCGTCATGTCGGTGACTTCGCGCTGCGCCTTGACAGCCTCGGCGGAGTGGGCGACGCCGAGCGCGAGGACCATCTGGCTCTTCCAGAGCGGGATCGTGTTGACGATCGTGGACTGGATCTTCTCCGCCATCAGGCGGTCGTTGTTCTGCACGAGGCGGATCTGCGGCGACATCTGGATGGAGACCATCCGGGTGAGCTCGAGGTCATGGAGTTTCTTCTCGAAGCTGTCGCACATCTGCGCGAAGTCGTTCGCGGCCTGCGCGTCCTCCGCGAGGCCGGACCGCGCGGCCTTGTCGCGCAGCTCCTGCAGCTTTCCGGCGCGGTCCATCGCGAGACGCTTTTTGCCCGCGATGATGTACATGGAGAGCTCCTTGTGGTAGTTCAGGTTCATCTCATAGAGCTTATCCAGCATCACGATGTCCTTCATCAGCGTGACCTGGTGGTTTTCGAGCGACGCGGCGATCTTGTTG
The DNA here is from genome assembly GCA_947623765.1 of uncultured Clostridia bacterium. Classification (GTDB taxonomy): domain Bacteria; phylum Bacillota; class Clostridia; order Oscillospirales; family Acutalibacteraceae; genus Hominenteromicrobium. Next base: position 5,051 of record CANQIG010000119.1, read on the forward strand.
ACGTTGACCTCCGCCTTGTCGTAGCGCGCCTTGAGCGCGTCCACCTTGTTCGCCTGCTTTTTGAAGAACCCGAAAAAGCCCTTGTCGTCCTCGTCCACCTCGAAGCCCTTCAGCTCCACGACGAGCCCGGCGATCTGGTCGCCCACCTCGCCGAGGTCCTTGGTGCGCACGCTCGCGAGGGCGGTATCCGAAAAGTTCGCGATCTTTTTCTGCGCGCCCGCGCCGTACTGCATCACCTGCGCCGAGGACGTGATGTCGATCTTTTCCACGAAATCGTCCACGACCTTCTGCTCCTCGGGGGAGAGGGTCACCTCCGGGACGACCGGTTCGGCGGTCTTCTTTTCTTCGGCGGACGCTTCGGGCTCCGCGCCGTCGAGCGTCAGGGTGGGGATGGAGGGCGCGCTCTCCTCCGGTTCGAGTGTCAGTTTCAGATCTGTCATAGCAAATGGACCTCCTTCATGGTTCTCCTTTTTTATTTTTCCAAAACCGCGTCGCGGTCAGTTTCCTTCGTCGTCTGCGTTCGGGTCGAGCCGCAGGGTGGGGATGCCCGCGGCCGACGGCGCGCTCTGCTGCGCCGCACCGCCCGCGCTTTTCACTTCCGGGGCGGGGTCTCCGGCGAGGCCCTCCTGCTGCAAAATGGATTCCATCACGCTGATGTCCGCCGCGATGTCCATGGCGTCGCTGGAAAAGAGCGCGTCGAGCTGCTTTTCGAACGCCGAGGCGATCGTCTCCATGATGCCCTCGATCTCGAACATCGTGCGCTGGATGTTCTCGCCCTTCACGCGCTGGCGGGAGAGCTTTTCATAGCTCTCGAGCAGCTTCAGCGTGGTCGGGAGATAGTAGTTCATGAAGCGCCGGATCTGCGGCGCCTGGTCGGGGTGCTCCGAGATATAGGCGAAGATGTCCGCCGAGGCGTTTTCCATCCGGGTGATCCGTTCGCTCATCACCTGGTCGGGGATGCGGTCGTTCGCCTCCCGGAGCTTTTTGAGGTACCCGTACCCGTCGTCGATGATCTTGTCCACCTCGGGGTTCCCGGTGGAAGCGCGTCTGGGCGTCTCGGGCGCTTTCGGCTTTTCGGGCTGAGGCGGCGCCTCCTTCTTCTCCTCCTTTTCTTCCACGGGCACGACGACCTTTTTGCCCTTGAAGAGCGCGTACTTCCCGAGGAGGAACCCGCCGATGGCGACCGCCGCGAAGGCCGCGAAGTGCGTCCAGCGGAAGAGGGGCAGGTTCAGCGCGTAGATCACGCAGAG
>CANQIG010000120.1 GCA_947623765.1 uncultured Clostridia bacterium
GCAGCGTGATATGCCACATCTTGCGCCACCGGCTCGCGCGTCCACGGCGCGGGGACGGTCGGGGTGTACGTCTTCGGGAATGACGGGCCGGTCTCCGAGGCGGTGTTGGAGCGGCTGAAAACGGCGCTCGCGGCGGTGCGGGAGGTCGGCGTGGAGCTGACCGTCGGGAACGCGAGCGCGGCGCTGCGGCGCGTCACGCTGTATGTGGAGCCGGCGGCGGGCTGTAGCTTCGACGACGCGAAGGCGCTCGCCGAGGAGGCGGTGCAGGCGTATGTGCTGCGGCTCGGCATCGGGGAGCCCTTCACGCGCGCGGGGGTGATCGCGGCGGTGATGGGGACCGGCGCGGCGGCAAACTGCACCGTGCCGGAGAGCGTGGCCGACTACAAGACGCGGGCGGACGAGATCGCGCGGCTGGAGAGCGTGACAGTGCTGCCGGGGGCGGGCGCATGACGGGCGCGGCGGAGCGGATGCGCCGCGCGCTCGGGCGCACGGGCCTTTATACCGACCCCGAGGACCAGATCCTCGCGGGGGAGCTTGCGGCGTACGGGACGGCGCTGGACGCGTTTTACGCGGCGGCGGAGGAGGTCCGGAAGAACCTGTTCGTGCAGACGGCGGACGCGGAGACGCTCGGGAGGTTCGAGCGGCTGTTCCGCACGGTGCCGTCGAGTGCCGGGGAGGACGTGCGGCGCGCGATGCTGCTGCAGAGGGGAAACGTCGCGCCGGGCGACTGCTCGAAGGAGGCGCTGGAGCGGCAGCTCTTCGGCGCGGGCATCCGGGGAGAGATCGTGGAGCAGGCGGACGGGCTCTATGTCAATGTGCTGGAGGTGCTGGGGATCTCCGAGGAGGCGGCGCTGCGCGATGCGGAGCTGATGCTCCCGGCGGATCTCCCCGCGAACGTGGACTTCGGGCGGAACTTCTGGGACACGGTGGACGCGCGGGGCGATCCCTTCGACCGGATGGACGCGGCGGGGCTCACATGGGACGAGATCGACAGGCTGTGAAAGGAGAAGCGGATGGCGGCAAGTGAAAAAACGGCGGTTCTGGGGCTTTCCCGCTGGAAAGGGACCGACAAGCCCCGCCGGGAGGACTTTGTCTCGGACAACGACGCGCTGGAGGAAAAGGTCGGCGGGCATATGCGCGATGCGGCGCTGCACCTGAACACGGAGCGCGCCGCGCGGCTGGACACGCCCTTCGAGGTGCGGACCTACACGGGAAACGGCGCGGCGCAGCGCGCGGTGATGTTCAGCTTCGCGCCGCGCGTGGCGGCGGCCTTCGCGCTGGGGAAGGCGACGAGCGTCGCGGAAAGCGGGTACACGAAGCAGTACGCCGCCCTTGCGACGGCGGAGCACGCCGGAGGCGGGCTGAAGCTGAATTCCATCCAGGTGCTGCCGCAGCAGGACCAGAGCACGCCGGGCGCGGGCGGCACGATGTTCGCGCTGAACGAGAGCGGCGTGGAGTATCTGCTCATCGCCGTGCGATGAGCGATCATCGCGATGCGATAGTTTTTTTAGGGAAAGTCTTGCATCCCGGGCGGGGCGTGTGCTACAATGAGAGACGCGCCGTGGGCGCGGAAGGGATGGAAGAAACATGGAGAAAGACAGGGACGCCAAATGGGGCGGTCTGCTGTGCCGGTACTCGGCGCGGCGCATCGTTGTGATGCTCGCGGCGGTGGTGTTCATGGGCGTCGGCGTCGGGCTGTTCGTGCGCGGCGCGATGGGCGCGGACCCGTATTCCACGCTGAACCTCGGCGTTTCCTCGAAGCTCGGCATGGCGTTCGGCACATGGCAGGCGATTTTGAACATCGTTTTGCTGCTGGTGATCGTCTTCGCGGACCGCTCGATGCTGGGCCTTGGGACGATCGGGAATATGTTCCTCGTCGGGTTCTCGGCGGATCTCTTCGGGGCGGTGTTCGGGCCGCTTTTCCCGGCGGAACCGGGCATCCCGCTGCGGCTGTTCCTGACGCTGCTCGGCGTGATCTGCCAGATCGTCGGCTGCTCGTTCTACGTGACCGCCGACCTCGGCATGGCGCCCTACGACTGCATCTCGTACCTCATCCCGAACCGGACGCGCATCCCGTTTCGGGTGTGGCGCATCTTTCTGGACGTGGTGTGCGTCGCGGTCGGGTTCGCGTGCGGCGCGGCGGTGGGCATCGGGACGATCGTCATGGCGTTCGGGACCGGGCCGATGCTGCCGTTCCTGAACGAGCACGTCGCGAAGCCCATCCTCTATCCGAAGAAAAAGGGACGCGGCTGAGGTGCGGCAAAAAACGCGGAAACGAAAAGATCCCCCGGGAGACCGGGAGATCTTTTTTGCTGTTCGGAAAATGAATTTATAAAGCGGGGTCACTGCGTCTCGCCGAGATCCTCGAGGAGGGTGACGGTGACGGTGAAGGAGGAGCCGCCGGTGGCGTTTTCGTTCGGGCGGAAGAGGGTCACTGTGACTTCGTCGCCGGGACTGTACAGGAGCAGGGCGTTCGTGAGCGCCTCGAGCGAGGGCGTCTCGCGGTCGCCGACGGCGGTGATGATGTCGTAGACGCGCACGTCCGTGCCCGCGAAGCAGCCGTCCTCGTCGACGCGGGTGATCAGAAAGCCCTGCGGGACGTCGGCCATGGCGGCCTGGTACTCCGTGACGGCGTAGCCCTGGATGCCGAAGCGCGCGCGGCCCTTGACGTAGCCGCCGGAGAGGAGGTCGTCCAGAATGGCTTTCGCGCCGGTGATCGGGATGGCGAAGCCCATGCCCTCGTATTTCGAGGAGACGATCTTCGCGGAATTGATGCCCACGACCTGCCCGTAGAGGTTGACAAGCGGGCCGCCGGAGTTGCCGGGATTGATCGCCGCGTCGGTCTGGATGTAGGTCATGCCGCTCTCACTGTAGGAGCCGACAGCGCGGTCCAGACCGGAGATGATCCCGCGCGTGACGGAGCCGGAGAACCGCTCGCCGCCGGGGTTCCCGATGGCGACCACCCACTGGCCCATGCGCAGCTGGGAGGAATCGCCGAATTCCGCCGGGGTATAGCCCTCGCCGTCGATCTTGAGGACCGCGAGGTCCGTCGCGCGGTCACAGCCCACGACGACCGCGTCGTGGAGCAGGCCGTCGTTCGTCTTGACCTGTACCTCGATGGCGCGGGTATCGGAGACGACGTGGCTGTTCGTGATGATATAGCCGTCTGCGGTGGCGATGATGCCGGTGCCGGTGTCCTGCCCCTCGACGAGCACGAGCACCGTGGAGGGGATCACCTTGTCGTAGACGTCGGGGATCGAGAGCTCCTGTCCGGACGGGACCGGGTGGAGCGTGAGACCGCCCTCGTTCGGCGTGACGTCGATGTCCGGGGCGACGTACTCGTCGCCGGTCTCGGGCATCGGGAAGAAGTCGTCCCGGTCATACGGGGCGCCAAAGGAGCCGTCCCCGCCGCCGAAGGGGTTGATGGGGAGATCGTAGAAGCTCTCCGGGGGTTCCTCGGCGCTGTCGCCCGCGCCGGAGGAATCGGCGGGGACCTGCGAGAGGACGCCGCGGATCGCATGGAACGCGCCGTACGCCCCGAAGCCGAGGACCGTCGCGCCGAAGAGCACCGAGAGCGCGATGATGAGCGCCTTGAGCCCCGCGCCCATTTTCTGGCGGGGACGCGGCGGGTACGGGTTCTGGTACGGATAGGAATAGGGCGGAACGGGCGGGTAAGCGCCCGGGTACGGCGGCTGGGCAGGCCCTGCCGCGGGGTATGCGCCCGGCGCGCCGACGGGCGGCGCAGATTGCGCGTACTGCGGCGGCGTGTATTGCGGCTGCGCAGGCGGCACGGGCTGCGTCTGTTGGACAGGCTGCGGCACGGGCTGGGGTTCGGGCTGCGACTGCGCAGATTGCGCGCTTTGCGGCGCGGCCTTGTTTTCTTCTTCGGGTCTGGGGTCAAGATCAGTCATGGGGATCACCCTCCTCTTTTTCGATGGGCTTTTCGTCCCGGTGGGCGCGGTGTTCGCGCTTCGGGCGTTCGGAGATCACGGCGTCCTCCACGGTGTGGGAGGGCTTGAGCTTCGGGACCTCGGGGGGCTTTGGAATGTAGAACGAGAAGCGGGTGTACTCGCCCTCGACGCTCGACACGGTGATGTCGCCGCCGTGGAGCTTGACGATCGTCCGCACGAGGTAGAGCCCGAGGCCCATGCCGTTCTTATCCACGCTCCGGGATTTATCCGCTTTGTAGAATTTTTCAAAAATCAGGGGGAGCTCGTCGGGCGGGATCCCCGCGCCGCTGTTTTCGATCGCGAGCTCGACGCGGTCGATGCTGTCCGAGACGGTGAACGAGATGAAGCCGCCCTCGTTCGTGAATTTCACGGCGTTTTCCACGAGGTTGTAGACCACCTGATGGAGGAGGTCCTCGTCGCCGTGGACCGTGTGCGGCGTGAGCGTATCGAGGCCGCGGATATCGAGTCTGCGCTCGTCGACGCTCTTTTCAAACGTGAGCACCGTGGAGAGCACGGTCTGGGAGAGGTCGAAATCCGAGGGGTGGAGCTTCAGCTCGCCGTTGTCGATGCGCGAGAGGTTCAGCATCGTCTGGACGAGGCGCGAGAGGCGCTTGACCTCCACCGAGACGACTGAGAGATAGTGGTCGCGGCGGTCGGCGGGGATCGTGCCGTCGAGGATGCCGTCGATGAACCCGGCGATCGTGGTCATCGGGGTCTTGAGCTCGTGGGAGACGTTCGCGACGAAGCTGCGGTTCATGCTCTCGCTCGAGGCGAGGGAGTTCGCCATATTGTTGAACGAGAGCGCGAGCTGGCCAATCTCGTCCGCGGAATCGACCGGGACGCGCACGGAGAAATCCCCCTTGCCGAGCGCCTTCGCGGCGGAGGACATCAAACGCAGGGGCTTGACCAGCCGGTACGCCGAGACGCCGACCACGACGAACGCGACGACGAACGCCACGAGCGCGGCGATGAGGAACATCTGGAACGCGTCGAACTGGTATTCCGTCATGGAGGAGGCGTTCATCGCGGCGAAGACCGCGCCCGCGCCGGACGCGGGAGAGCCGAGTCGGTTGAACGGCACGCCGACGACGTAGTACGCCTCCGGGTAGACGCCGTTGTTCCTGCCGCTCGCGGTGTACGAGCCGTCCGCGAGGCAGCGCTGCACGGCCTCGGCCGGGATGCTCTCCGGCGGCTCGAAGCTGCTGCCGACGTGGAGCTCGCTGTTCGCGTACGCGCCGAGGATCACCCGGCCGTCGCCGTCGGCGAGGAAGATGTCCGCGTCGATGTTCAGCGAGAACGTCTGCAGGATCAGCGCGAGGAGCTGGATGTTCCCCGCGTCCTGCGGGGAGGATGTGCCGCCCTGCAGGAACGTCGCCTCCGCGACCGCCGCCGCCGAGGCGGCGCTCTGCGTCAGGAGACGGCGCTTGTCGTTCTTCGTGTATTCCGAGAAGGTGACCATCATCACGGTGCCGAGCACGACGAAGCTCGAGAGGACGATGATCATCGTGACCTTCAGGTATTTCGAGAAAAGAGAGCGCTGCACGGGTTTAATCCTTTACTTCAAACTTGTAGCCGACGCCCCAGACGGTCTTGAGCGACCACTTGTCGGAGACGCCCTCGAGCTTCTCGCGCAGGCGCTTGACGTGGACGTCGACCGTGCGGGAATCGCCGTAATAGTCGAAGCCCCAGACCTCGTCGAGGAGCTGGTCGCGCGTGAAGACGCGGTTCGGGTTCGAGGCGAGGTGGTAGATGAGCTCCATCTCCTTCGGCGGAGTGTCGATCTGCACGCCCTTGACTTTGAGCTCGTAGTTCGTCAGGTTGATGACGAGGTTCTCGTAGCTGACCTCCTGCACGGTATGCTCGTCCTTCTTGCCGATGCGGCGGAGCACCGCGTTGATCCGCGCGATGACCTCCTTCGTCTCGAAGGGCTTGACCACGTAGTCGTCCGCGCCGAGCTCGAGGCCGAGGACCTTGTCGAAGACCTCGCCCTTCGCGGTCAGCATGATGATCGGGCACTGTGACTTCTTGCGGATCTCCCGGCAGACCTGCCAGCCGTCGAGCTCGGGGAGCATGATGTCGAGCAGGATCAGGTCGGGGTTCACACTGTCGAACATATTGACCGCCGAACGGCCGTCGTAGGCGGTGGCGGTCTCGAAGCCCTCCTTCTCGATGTAGAGGCGGAGCAGTTCACAGATGTTTTTGTCGTCGTCCACGATGAGGATCTTTCCGCTTGCCATAAATTTCCTTCCCTTTCCAAAAGATTTCCGGTTCCGATACTGGTTCACTGTTATTCTATCATTTCCGTGCGTCAAAAACAAGAACAAAAGGTGAAAATTCTGTGTCGC
>CANQIG010000121.1 GCA_947623765.1 uncultured Clostridia bacterium
TGCGGACCATCGCGACGGCCTGCGGCAGGACTTCGGGATCGGGTTCGTCCATGAAGATGAGCGCGATGGGCTCCGCAAAGAGCGACATCACGAGCGTGGAGACGAGCGCGAGCGCGGCGATGATCCCGAGGCCCTTGACGAGCGCCTCCCGGATGCGGCCGTACGCCTTCGCGCCGTAGTTCTGCCCCGCGTAGACCGAGAACGCGAACGCGAGGTTCGAGAAGGACATCGTGGCGAGGGATTCCACCTTGCCGCCGATGGTGTACGCCGCGACGATGGACGAGCCGTGCGAGTTGATGACCGCCGTGATGACGAACATCCCGATGCAAAGCGCCATGCTCTGGAGGATCATCGGGAGGCCGATGCGGGCGTACTCCGCGAGGATCTTCCCGTCGGGACGCCACGCCTCGCCCGCGGGACGCAGCCGCGGGTAGCGGCGGAGCATATAGAGCACGCAGAGGATCGCCGAGATCGCCTGCGAGAGGACCGTCGCGTAGGCCACGCCGGCAACGCCCCCCTGGAACCGCAGGACAAAGAGCAGGTCGAGCCCGACGTTCAAAAACGAGCTGAAGATCAGGAAGTAGAGCGGCGTGCGGGAGTCCCCGATGGCGCGCAGGATGGAGGTCGCGGCGTTGTAGGTGATCTGCGCGGCGGTGAGCCCGCCGGTGATCTGCACGTAGAGCACCGAGTTGTCGATGATGTCTGACGGCGCGCCGAGCAGCAGCATCAGCGGGCGCGCGCCGAACAGCGCGGCGAGCCCCACGGCGACGCCGGAGATCACGACGAGATAGACCGCGTGCGCGACGGATTTCTGCAGGATGTCGCCGCGCTTCGCGCCCTCCGCCTGGGAGATGACGACGGAGACCGCGTTCGTCATGCCCTGCCCCACGAAGGAGATGAACATCGTGGTGGAGGTCGTCGCGCCGATGGCGGCGAGGGCCGTCAGGCTGACGTACCGCCCGACGACGATGGTGTCCACCATGTTGTACATCTGCTGGAAAATGCTGCCGATGAGCATGGGGATGGCAAAGAGCACCAGGAGCCGGATCGGCGAGCCCTGGGTCATGTCGAGATTTTTGGATTTTCCTGGCATCAAAGATTCCTCCTCGCGCGGGCGGTTTGGAGCAAAGCCCCGCGCTGATGGGAATATTTTAGCAAAAGCCCTTGACAAAAGATACGACATCTGTCATATTAAGAGGAGAGATCCGGAAGGGGGCGCGATCCATGCAGATCCTGCAGACGGGGCCACAGGTCCTGGAACGTGTGACGGCGCTGTTCGGGCCGTGTTTTTCCGCGCCGGAGCGGCTGCGGGCGGAGCTCGTGCGCTTCGCGCGGGGGGAATTTTTGACGATGGCGCAGCAGCCCCTCGCGCGGCTCTGCTTTCTCCTCGAGGGGGAGACGCGCATCTTCGCGACGACGGAGAACGGCGCGGAGTTCTTTGTGGCGGACAGCCGCCCGCCGGGGTTCATCGGGGACGTGGAGTTCGCGACGCGCCAGCCGAGCGGCGAGAACGTGGAGGCGCGGACCGCCGTGACCGCGGCGGCGCTGCCGCTGACGCGGGAGAACATCGCCGCGCTGGAGGAGGACCTGCTGTTCCACAAGTTCGTCATGCGGCAGCTCGCGCAGAAGATGGGGTATCTCGGCGGCGGGCAGCGCGCGCGGGAGACGCTGACGCTCGCCGAGCGGGCCGAGCGGTACATCCGGCTGATGGCGCTCGACGGCGAGTTCCGCGGGGTGAGCGGTCTCGCCGACAACCTGCGGTGCAGCTACCGGACGGCGCTGCGCGTGCTCGCGCGGCTGTGCGGCGCGGGGGTGCTCACGCGCGCCGGGTACGGGACGTACCGCGTGAACCCCGCGCGGCGGGACGCTCAGTAGATCTCCTGCTCGAGGGTGCGGAAAAGATCGTCGTCGAAAAACTCTGTGATGGTGATGTCGAGGCCGTCGCAGAGTTTTTTGACGGTCTGGATGGAGATGTCCTTCCGGACGGGGTCCATCATGCTGTACACCGTCGAGGGCGTCACGCCGGAGCGGACGGCGAGCTCGTTGTAGCGGATCTTCCGCGCCGCGCAGAGGCGCTGGAACCGCAAAACCACTGCTTCTTTGATCTGCACACCCACCACGCCCTTCCATTTTTTTCCACTTTTTATTTTACGGGAGTTCACGCAGCTGCGTATACGCTGGCGCGTATACAAGGAAAGGAAAGAAGTGGTATGCTTTACGGTGCGAATATGTCTTTACGCGAGACAAGGAAGAGGTGTGGACGTATGAAATTGAGAAAGATCGCTGCGGTGCTGCTGGCGGCTCTGCTCGTCCTCGGCGCGATGCCGGTGTATGCGGTCGAAGCGGATGGGGAAACTGAGCCCGATGTGCTCCCGATGGCAGCCGATGCGGAAACCGTGGCGTCGGGAAATTGCGGAAAGAACGGCGACAATCTCCAATGGACGCTGGATTCCAACGGTACGCTGACGATTTCCGGCACCGGCGAGATGGCGGACTATGAAGTCACCAACCAATCACCTTGGTGGAACTATTCTTTCAGGATTCCGATTCAAAAGATCGACATTCAAACCGGCGTGACCTCGATTGGGAAATATGCCTTTGGTTATTGTGATATTGAGGCGAAGTCGGTCTCGATCCCGTCTACGGTGAGCGCGATCTGGGAAAATGCTTTCTCCGGCTGTGATTCACTGGAAGAAATCGTGATCCCGGAGCAAGTGACCTCCATTCTGCCTTCTACTTTTTATGACTGCACTGCTCTAAAGCGCGTCACGCTGCCGAGCCGTTTGGGTTCGATCCGTTCCTATGCGTTTTATGGTTGTTCGGCGCTGGAGAACATCGAACTGCCCTCCACGCTGAAAACGATCGAAAACGGCGCTTTTTCAGGCTGCGCCTCCCTAAAGAACATCGTGATCCCAGATGCAGTAACGTCCATTGAAAGTAATACATTTTATAACTGCTCCTCTCTCACGAGCGTGATAGTTCCAAACAGTGTGACTGAGATTAAAGCACAAGCGTTCTCTGGTTGTATCTCCCTTGCAGATATAACGATTCCGGATGGTGTGACTTCTATTGGTCATAGTGCGTTTAAGAACTGTATCTCACTTACGAATGTGACACTCCCGGATAGCATAACCTCTATTGAATTGAGTATGTTTGAGGGCTGCACATCCCTTGCGAGTGTAACGATCCCGGACAATGTAACCTATATTGGTGAAAATGCGTTTTATAGTTGTCCCTCCCTCAAGTCTGTCACGCTGCCAAAAGATACAAGGAATATTGGTCCGAAAGCCTTCGGCTATTGTGGGCTCCTCGACGAATACGGATATTCTGACGGAGAACAGAAGGTCGACGGTTTTACCCTTATAGGCTACGACGGTTCAGCTGCGGAAACCTATGCAAAGGACAATGGGTTTACGTTTGTTCCGTTGGATATGGAACTTCCTGTAGCGATCAGCAGGCAATTGACCGAGAAAATCTCCTCGCATTTTAAAGTTTCCAAAACAGGAAACGTGTCGGTCGGGCTAACGATGACGGCATCCGGCACCGGCTCGATCCGTTGGTCTGTTTTGAATGCGAACGGAGAAGCGGTGTGGCAGGACAGCCAAGAGGTGGACGGGATTTCCTTCTCGGGGGTGACGTTCACAATACCGGTGGAGCCGGGCAGTTATGTTTTCACGCTTACGGCGGATTCCGGGGTTACCGGTCCCACTACGATCTCTTTGGACTATGCGGAAGACGCAGAGCCCACCGCTGCACCGACGGATAATCCCACGCCGGGCCTGCCCGAAATTCCTACGCCGGGCGAGAATCAATCTCCCACGCAGGGCGGGACCCTAACGCCTGCGCCAAGCCAGACCACGACCCCCTCGCCGACCGCAGCGCCCACCGCGATCCCGGATCCGGGCGCGCAGACGCAGCCGGAGACGACCGCGTTGCTCCTGAACGGACCGAGCGGCTACAAGGTCGCCGTGGCGGGCGTCGCCCCGGCAGATCAGGAGGCCCTCGCGAAGGGTGTCTCCGGGACGCCGGACGGGCTCGCGTTCGTGGAGATCGACCTCGTGTCCCTCGCGGACGGCACGGCGGACCACGGGAAGAAAGCGACGGTCTGCATCGCCTATCCGGAGGAAGCGAAGGATTACCGGCAGTATGATTACCGCCTCTACCACCTCGTCGACGGGGCGGTCGAGCAGGCGAACGCGATCGTGACCGCCGAGGGCCTGCTCTACGAGGGCACGTTCAGCCCCTTCTCCATCGCGTATACAAAGAAAGCCGAGGCGACCCCCGCGCCCACAGCGAAGCCTACGGCGGCCCCGACGTCGCGCCCGACTTTCCCGACATGGACAAGGCCGACTTCGACCCCGCGCCCGACGTTCCCGGCATGGACAAGGCCGACTTCGACACCGAGACCGACCTCGCGCCCGACGACTCCGACAAGGCCGACTGCGCGGCCAACGTATCCGACATGGACGACCCCGAGGCCGACGACCCCGACAGAGACAGTTCCCACCTCGCGCCCGACCTTCCCGAGCTGGACGGCCCGCCCGTATCCCACTTGGACGCCGGGCACGCCGAACAGCGGAACCGGGCAGACCGCGAGCGGCAACCCGCTCGACACCCCGACCGGCGCTGAGAACGCTGGCGTCACCGCCGGTCTGATCGTCTTCGCCGGCGCGGTCCTCGGTGCGGCGGCCCTGTACAGAAAAAAGCGCCGCTAAAAGCCCAGCCAAACTACATCAAATACCGGTAAAAGCACGGTAAATCACAGCCAAAAACCAGCTGAAAAGGGCGCCCTCCGGGGCGCCCTTCTGTACCCCGACCGGCCCTGAGAACGCCGGCGTCACCGCCGGGCTGATCGTCTTCGCAGGCGCGGTCCTCGGCGCGGCGGCCCTGTACAGAAAAAAGCGCCGCTAAAACCACAGCCGAACTACACCAAATACCGGTAAAAGCACGGTAAACCACAGCCAAAAACAGGCAAAAAAGGGCGCCCTCCGGGGCGCCCTTCCTGTGCGCAGAGACAAGAAAATATACTAAAATGAAAAGAAAAAACTTGCAATTCTTCGTCCTTGTGCTATAATGTATGAAAAGGGAGCGCGAGTACGGCTCCAAACGGAGGGCACGAATATGCTGGAAAAAATCGACTTATCCAAATCCATGAAGCGCAAGGAATTCAACGCCGTGATGGAGGAGCTCGACGCGAAAATGGCGCGTCTGCAGCGCGCCGCCAAGGAGCGCGGCATCCCGGTCATCATCGCCGTGGAGGGCTTCGGCGCGGCCGGCAAGGGCACGCTCATCAACCGCCTGATCGAACCGCTCGACCCGCGCGGCTTTAAGGTCTATACCACCCAGACCGAGACCGAAGACGAGCATTACCACCCGTTCCTCTGGCGGTTTTGGAACAAAATGCCCGGAAAAGGGCGCATCACCGTGCTCGACCGGAGCTGGTACCGCATCCTGCTCAACGACCGCTTCGACGGCCTCACCGACGAAAAGAGCCTCGCGACCGCGGCGGATGAGATCACCTCGTTTGAAAAGCTCCTCACCGACGACAATATCGTCCTCATCAAGCTGTTCCTCGTGATCTCCCAGAAGGAGCAGAAAAAGCGCCTCAAGAAGCTCGCGGGCGACAAGAGCACCGAGTGGCGCGTCACCGAGGGCGACCTCGCCCGCTGCAAACGCTACGACGAGTATTTCCGCATCACCGAGGAGGCGCTGGAGAAGACCGACCGCGACAACGCCCCGTGGACCGTCATCGAGAGCGACGACAAGCTCTACGCCGCGGCGAAGGCCATGTCGACCGTCGTCGCGCGCTTCGAGGAGGCCATCGCGGCGGCGGACGAGCGCGCGAAGCTGCCGAAGGTCCCGGTGGAGGTCTCCGCGTGCGTCAAATACGATTCGTTCCGGCCCTCCGCGCTCGGCGGCGTGGACCTGACGAAGTCCCTGACGAAGGACGAATACAAGACGAAGCTCAAGGCGCTGCAGAAGCGCCTCGGCGAGCTGCACAACGAGGTCTACAAGGAGCGCATCCCGGTGATCCTCGCGTTCGAGGGCTGGGACGCCGGCGGCAAGGGCGGCGCGATCAAGCGCCTGACGCAGGCCATGGACCCGCGCGGCTACGAGGTGAACCCGGTCTCCTCCCCGAACGACATCGAAAAATCCCACCACTATCTCTGGCGTTTCTGGACGAAGGTCCCGAAAGCCGGGCATATCGGCATCTTTGACCGCACATGGTACGGCCGCGTCATGGTGGAACGTCTGGAGGGCTTCTGCTCCGAGGACGAGTGGC
>CANQIG010000122.1 GCA_947623765.1 uncultured Clostridia bacterium
CAGCACATCGACGTGACGGCGCGCCTCAAGTCCCTCAAGGCGCAGGAGGAGCGGCTGCTCGCGCTGCTGGAAGAATCCGGGACGCTCGAGGAGCTGATCGCGCTGCAGGACCGGCTCTCCGACGTGCAGTACCAGATCGAGAGCTACACCGCGCAGCTCGAGGCGCTCGACGACCGGATCGACTACGCGACCGTGCGCGTCTGGATCGAGGAGGTGCGGCGGTACACGCCGATCGAGCCGAACTTCGGCGAGCGCGTCGGCGAGGCGTTCCGCGACATGGTGGAGAGCATCGGCGACGGCGCGGAGGGCTTCGTACTCTGGCTGATCCGCGCGCTGCCCTCGCTCGTGATCCTCGCTGTGATCGCGCTCCTCATCGTTTGGATCGTGAAGCGGTCGGTACGGAGATCCCGCGCGCGCCGCACGACGTATGCGCCGCCCGCGCCGCCGGAATCGCCCCACGGCGACCCGAACCCCTGAGGCGAGTCGGGAGAGAAGAAGGAGCAAGATCATGAAAAAGATCATTCCCGCGCTGTGCGCGGTGCTCGCGGCGCTGGCGCTCGCCTCGTGCAGCGGCGGGGACAGCTTCGACGCGACGGTGCTCGACGTGCAGAAAACCAACCGCAGCGAGAGCGCGCTCGTCGAGACGGTGCAGCCGCTCGAGGGCGGCAGTGTGCACCGGGAGCTGATCTGGGTCAGCGTTTCGCCGGCCGCGATGCCCGCGCTCTCCCCCGGCGACACCGTGACCGTCCGGCCCGACGGGGAGATCATGGAGACGCACCCGGCGCAGCTTCAAGCGAAGTCCGTGAAGGTAAAAGAACGGGCGGCGGGCGCGTTTTGGGGGACGGTCCAAGAGGTGAACGGCGCGTCGCTGCTCGTCGACCGGCTGGAACGGACGGAGACGGGATTTGCGGCGAAGAACGGCGGCGAGCTGTTCACGGTCGACGTCGGGCAGGTCGAATTCCTGCCGGAGATCGATGCCGGGGACACGGTGCTGATCCGCTTTGACGGGGAGATCCTCGAGACATACCCGATGCAGATCCGCGCGGAAGCGGTCGTCTGCTGGGACGGCATACAGGCCATCCTCGGCGCGGACGGATGAGCCGTCCGGGAAAGGAGAAAGAGAGATGAAAAAGCTCGTTTTGTTCGCATGCCTGCTGTGCGCGGCGCTGTCGCTCGCCGCGTGCGGGCCGGACAGCGTCAGCTGCTACGGCACGGGCGGCGCGGAAGCCGGCGCCGCCGGGACGGGCGCGGAGACCGGTGAAGCCGACCCCGATGCGCCCGTTTCGGCGAGCGGCACCGCGCCCGTCGAGATCGACGGCATCCGCACCGGTGAGCCGGACCCGCACGTCGAAAAGGGCGTGCAGTTCTACGGCACGGTGTCGGAGCGCGGCGCGGGGTACCTGCTCGTCGCGCCGGACGAGGGCCGCGTGCGCCTGACGGCGGGCCCGGACGGCAAGTTCGACGAGGTGGAGTTGTTCCGCGTGGAGGTCGGCGAGGAATTTGACATTTCCGAGTACCGGACCGGCGACCGCGTCGCGGTGACGTACAGCGGGGAACGGACGGAAACAGAGCCGCCCGAGATCCGCGCGATGGACATCTTCCCGCTCGATGAGGCAATCGCAGAGGGCCCGGACGGCGACCCCGCGGGGTACGCGCCCGCGCGGTGCGTATACGTCAAGGGGAAGCTCTATTATGACACGGGGCGCGTGCCCGAACAGGGCCCGACCTGCGGGACGATGGACGGGTATCTCACGGAGATCCCGGAAAATGAAACGCCGGACGCGGACGGCGAGGCGAACTTCCCGCTTTCCGCAGAGCAGGGCTGGCAGCTTTGGAGCGGGAACGCGGTCGTGGCACAGGTGGACGGCGCGTGGCACGTCTTCGAGACGGACGGCACGCCGACCGACAGCGGGCGGGCCTCGCCGACGCGGTGCATATACGTCAAGGGGAAGCTCTACTACGACACGGGGCGCGTGCCCGAACAGGGCCCGACCTGCGGGACGATGGACGGGTATCTCACGGAGATCCCGGAGGATGAAACGCCCGACGCGGACGGCGAGGCGAACTTCCCGCTTTCCGAAGAGCAAGGCTGGCAGCTTTGGAGCGCGAACGCGGTCGTGACACAGGTGGACGGCGAATGGCACATTTTTGAATCGGGGGAGTTTTTCCCGCTCTGCTCGCTGCCCACGGCCGAACCGAAAACGCGCGCGGGAGAGGATTGACAGATCCGCAGATCCGTGTTAGACTGAGGGTGGAAGACGCCGTTACACCACCCCCAAAACGCGGAGGAGGGCCGCAGGATGGAGAAGCTATATTTGATCACGGGCGCGACGGGACACATCGGGACGGTCCTCATCCCGGCCCTGCGGGAGCGGGGCGCGCGGGTCCGGATCCTGTGCCTGCCGCAGGAGCGGCACTTTGCGCCGAACGGCGTGGAGGTCTGCGAGGGAGACGTCACGGACAGCGCGTCGCTCCGGGGATTCTTCGACGTTTCCGGGTACGGGGAGACGACGCTGATCCACTGCGCGGCGTCGATCACCGTCGCCTCGAAGGAGGACCCGCGCGTATGGGACGTGAACGTGAACGGGACGGAAAACGTCATGCGCATGGCGACCGCCGCGCGCATCCGCAGGGTCATCCATGTGAGCTCGGTGCACGCGATCCCGGAGAGGCCATCGCATGAGGTCATCCGGGAGGTCGGGTCGTTCTCGCCCGACCTCGTGCACGGGCAGTACGCGAAGTCGAAGGCGGCGGCCTCCGAAACGGTGCTGGGCTACGCCCGCCGCGGGCTGAACGTCAGCATCGTACACCCTTCGGGCATCATCGGGCCGGGAGATCTGCGGCAGCGGAACCACATGATCCGCACGATCCGGGCGATGGCGAGCGGGGCGATCCCGTTCGCGGTCCGGGGCGGGTACGATTTCGTGGATTCGCGGGACGTGGTCGAGGGGATCCTCGGCTGCGAGACCGCCGGGGAATGCGGCGAATGCTACATCCTGAGCGGGCAGTACCTCTCGGTTTTGGAGCTGCAGAATACGGTGCGCAGGATCATCGGGAAAAAGCCGCTTAGGACCGAGCTCCCGCACGGACTGGTGCGGGGCTTCGCGCCCGCCGTGGAGCGGATCGCCGTGCTGTTCGGGCGAAACGCGCCGCTCTTTACGCCCTACGCCCTGCACACTTTGCAGACAAACGGCCATTTTTCGTTTGAAAAAGCGCGCCGCGCGTTCGGCTACGCGCCGCGACCGGCGGAGGAAACGGTCCGGGCGTCGCTCTAAAAATCGCTATAAAAAGACAGAAAAGCGCTCCGGGCCATTCGCGGGCCGGGGCGCTTTGCGCTGGAAGAAAATGAAGCGGCACGGGCAAGTGGCTTGGCAACTTGGCGCGGGCAAGCGGGTGACTTTTGCACGGGGAACTTTTGGAGAAGCTGCCTGCGCGTTTGTGGATCGCCCGGGGACACGGGATTTCTTTGCAAAAGGCTGGCGGTATTTTGCGGAAAGAAAAAGGGGCAGCACGGGAAAAGGATTTGCAGGAACTTCGCGGGAGTTGGGGCGGGTTTTGCCGGTAAATGAGGCGGCAGGAAAAGCCGGAACGCGCGGCGGGGACTCGGCGGGGAGCCGGGTCTCCTTTGACTGCGCGGGAAGAAAAAATGCGCGCTGGGGGTTGACAAATCGGTCTGGGCGTGCTATACTCCTATCAACCTACTAGGTAAATAGCGAATTATGGAAGGGAAAAAGAATGAAAAACGACTTTGAGCGCCTCGTGCGGGCGAATTTCCGGTTTGGACGAATGTGACGGCGGCGGGATGTACGCCGATCTTTCCGGCGGGGGACGCCCGCCGGCGCTCCAAACACGCTCCAAATAATTTGATGAGGAAAGGAATTTGAACCATGTCCAACTATAAATTTGAGACCCTGCAGCTCCATGTCGGGCAGGAGACGCCCGATCCCGCGACCGACGCCCGCGCCGTCCCGATCTACGCGACGACCTCGTACGTCTTCCGCAACTGCGAACACGCTGCGGCGCGCTTCGGCCTGACCGACGCCGGGAACATCTACGGCCGGCTCACGAACTCCACGCAGGACGTGCTCGAAAAGCGCGTGGCAGCGCTCGAGGGCGGCGTCGCGGCGCTGGCCGTGGCCTCCGGCGCGGCGGCCATCTCGTACACGCTCCAGGCGCTCGGCCAGAACGGCGGGCATTTTGTCGCGCAGAAGACGATCTACGGCGGGAGCTACAACCTCCTCGCGCACACGCTGCCGAACTTCGGCATCACCGCGACGTTCGTCAACATCCACGACCTCGCGGAGACGGAGGCGGCGATCCGCCCCGAGACGCGCGGCATCTACATTGAGACGCTCGGCAACCCGAACAGCGACATCCCGGACATCGACGCGCTGGCCGCCCTCGCCCACCGGCACGGCCTGCCGCTCATCGTGGACAACACCTTCGGCACGCCGTATCTGATCCGGCCCATCGAGCACGGCGCGGACATCGTGGTCCACTCGGCGACAAAGTTCCTCGGCGGGCACGGCACGACGCTCGGCGGGGTGCTCGTCGACTCGGGCAAGTTCGACTGGGCGGCGAGCGGCAAATACCCGGCGATCGCCGAGCCGAACCCGAGCTACCACGGCGTTTCTTTCGTGCAGGCGGCGGGCCCGGCGGCGTTTGCCACCTATGTGCGGGCGATCCTCCTGCGCGACACCGGCGCGACGATCTCGCCGTTCGCGGCGTTTCTGCTCTTGCAGGGCATCGAGACGCTTTCGCTGCGCGTGGAGCGCCACGCGGAGAACACCGCGAAGGTGCTCGAATTCCTGAACGGCCACCCGCTCGTGGAAAAGGTCAACCATCCCGCGCTGCCGGATCACCCGGACCACGCGCTCTATGAAAAATACTTCCCGAACGGCGGCGGCTCCATCTTCACGTTTGAGATCCGCGGCGGCGTGAAGGAAGCCCACAAGTTCATTGACAGCCTCGAGATCTTCTCGCTGCTCGCGAACGTCGCGGACGTGAAGAGCCTCGTGATCCACCCGGCGACGACGACCCACAGCCAGCTGACCGAGGAAGAACTCGCCGAGCAGGGGATCAAGCCGAACACGATCCGGCTCTCCATCGGCACGGAACACATCGACGATCTGCTCGATGATCTGCGGCGCGGCTTCGACGCGGTGTCGGCGGCGAACTGAACGGCGGCGGCACGCCGCGGAAAGGACCGGGAATGATCTCGACGAGAGGGCGGTACGCCCTGCGCGTGATGCTCGATCTCGCGGAGAACGGCGGCGCGGGGTATGTCCCGATGAAGGAAGTCGCGGCGCGGCAGGGCATCTCGCTGAAATACCTCGAGCAGATCCTCCCCGCGCTCGTGAGGGCGGGCTGCGTGGAGGGCGTGCACGGCCGGGGCGGCGGCTACCGGCTGGCGCGCGCGCCGGAGCTGTTCTCCGTCGGGGAGATCCTGCGCCTCGCCGAGGGGGACCTCGCGCCGGTCGCGTGTTTGCAGATGGGCGCGGCGCCGTGCCCGCGCGCGGAGACCTGCCGGACGCTCCCGATGTGGCGGGAATACTACGACCTCACAAATAAATACTTCGACGGCGTGACGCTCGCGGATCTGCTCGGCGCGGAGACGCCCGACGAAGCGAAGGGATAAATCGAAAGGGCCTCCGGAAGGGGGCCCTTTTATGCGGGAAAGCGCGGCGCGGAGTTGTTTTTCGGGGGAGTTTCACGTTGCGCCGGACGCTCCCGCGCGGCGGGAATATTACGACCTCACAAACAAATACTTCGACGGCGTGACGCTCGCGGATCTGCTCGGCGCGGAGACGCCCGGCGAAGCGAAGGGATAAAACGAAAGGGCCTCTGGAAGGAGGCCCTTTTTTCGCGGGGAAGTGCGGCGCGGATTTGATTGGTTGAAGGAGCTTCACGTTGCGCCGGACGCTCCCGATGCGGCGGGAATATTGCAAGCTCACGAACAAATACTTCGACGGCGTGGCACTTGCGGACCTGCTCGGCGCGGAGACGCCTGACGAAGCGAAGGGATAAATCGAAAGGGCCTCCGGCGGGAGGCCCTTTTCCGCGGGGAAGTGCGGCGCGGATTTGATTGGTTGAAGGAGCTTCACGTTGTGCCGAACGCTCCCGATGTGGCAGGAATATTACGACCTCACAAATAAATACTTCGACGGCGTGACGCTCGCGGATCTGCTCGGCGCGGAGACGCCCGGCGAAGCGAAGGGATAAATCGAAAGGGCCTCCGGCGGGAGGCCCTTTTCCGCGGGGAAGTGCGGCGCGGATTTGATTG